>JBHHVO010000041.1:0-14321 GCA_046754365.1 Phycisphaerae bacterium
GAACACCGTCACCGCCAGCGACGGATTCACCGCGAGAAACACGAGCACGCCGACCACACCGCCCGCCATCCCCGCCTTCACCGCCGCGCGCGGGCCCAGCACCAGCCCCACCGCCGCCACGCCGATCAACCCCAGCACGCCCAACACACCCACCGACGACGCCACACCCAACCCCAAAAGCCGCGGACGCGCCACCACGCCCCGAAAGTCGCCCGCGAGCGCACGCTGCGTCTGCGTCAACTTGTCCGCCGTACCCGCCAGCGTCGTGATGATCGACGGCGGCAACGCGCCGCTCGCCCGCAGCGGACCGATCACCTGCGTCTCCAACACGCGCATCGTCGTCTGGAGCGGCACCCCGAGCTGCGGACGCACCGAAAGCGTCACCGCGCTCATCTCCTCGATGTGCGTAATCTGCTGCGGCGCCGTCGTCCGGCGAAACACGACCGCCGACGCGAGCGGAACGATGTGACCCGACGGCGTGTACACCGGAATCTGACCGATCTCCGTCAGCGACGAACCCGCCGTACCCGCCACCTTCAACACCATGTCGATCTTGTCCCCGCGGTCGTTGAACTCCCCCACAAACGCGCCGTCCACGCACGCACGCACCACAAACCCGACGTCCCGAACGTCGAGCCCGAGGTCCGCCGCACGCGCGCGGTCCGGCGTAAGCTGAATCTCAGGCCGACCCAGGTCGAAGTTCGCCGGCGTCGCCTCCACCCGGTGGTAGCCGATCTCGCGCAGCCGCCGACGCGTCGCCATCCCCGCCGCCACCACCGCATCCAGGTCCAACCCCCGAATCTCCAGGTCGATGCTGTTGCCGCCGCGCCGCCCCCCCGTGTTGAAAAGCGACGACTGCCGGAACACCCCGAACACGCCCGGAATCCGAGCGCCCGCACGCGCCATCACAAACTCCAGCGGCTTCACGTTGTCCGGATCGCGCGACGTGCACCCCATGAACGCGCCGCCGTCAAATGCGACGAAAAAGAAGTTCTCGATCGGCGGCGGCACCACCGTCCGAACCTCGCGACCGCCCGCGCCGAGCGGAATCGACACCGGACGCAACAGCGCCGCCGTCGACGCGTCCGCCTCCCACAACGGACGGATGCCGTCCGTCGCATCCGACGGATCCCCATCCTCCACGATCGCCGCCATGTGCTCAAACTCCGCGACCGAATACCCCGGCGGCGAAAACAGCAACCCGAAGATGAGATTCCGGTTTCCCGCCGGGAGATACTCCGTCGCCGGCGCAAGCACCCAGCTACCCACAACCGCCGCGCCCGAAAGACCCACCACCACCGCCACCCGTACCCCCACGCCCGCATTCAGCCGCGAGACCACCCCGGACGCCCACGCCCCGAACCGCCACGTCCGCGCCCCGGCGCTACCGGTATCGCCCGTACCACCGATGCCCGCGGCGCCGCCGGTGCCCCCGGTCGCGGCACTCGACCGACCGCGCCCCGTCGCGCGCGTCGCGCGAAAGAATCGCGCCGCCAGCGGCGGGATCACGAGCACCGACACCACCAGCGAAAACCCGACCGCCGACGAAATCGCGATCGCAATGTCCTTGAACAGTTGCCCGGCCTCCTCCCGGACCGTGATCACAGGGAGGAACACCGCCATCGTCGTGAGCGTGCTCGCCAGCACCGCCCCCCACACCTCACGCGCGCCGTCGAGCGCGGCCGCACCGCGCGACTTGCCCATCGAGCGATGCCGGTAGATGTTCTCCAGCACGACGATCGCATTGTCCACCACCATCCCGACCGCGAACGCCATCCCCGCGAGCATCACGACGTTGAGGCTCCGCCCGAGCAGCGCGATCACCACGAACGTGCCGACCACCGAGATCGGGATCGCCACCGCGATGATCCCCGTCGCACTGCCGCTCCGAAGAAACACGATGAGCACCGCGATCGCGAGCGCGCCCCCGAAGAACATGTTCGTCACGACCAGCCGGATCGCGCTCCAGATGTACGTCGTCTCGTCGTACACCTGCGTGAGTTCCAACCCCAAACCACGCGGCGCGAGAATCTCCCGGTTCACCTTCTCCGTCTGCCGCTTCAGGTTCCGCATCGCCTGGATCACGTTCGCGCCGGTCATCCGCCGCGCCGGTAGCGCCAGCACCGACCGACCCTTGCTCCGCACGAACCCCGACGCCTTCTTGAATCCATCCACGACCTCCGCGACGTCACCGACCTTGATCGGACCACCCGCCGCATACGCCACCACCGTCGACCGGATGTCCCCCACGGTGCGATACTCGCCGAGCGTGCGGTACGTGTAGTCGCGCTTGCCCTGCTCGATCGTGCCCGCCGAGATGTTCTCGTTCTGCCGGCGCAGCGCGCGCTCCACGTCGCGCAGCGTCAGCGCGTGCGCCGCGAGCCGTTGCGGATCGATCACGATCTGAATCTCCCGCTCGCGCCCGCCGTAGACATTCACCTCGGCGATCCCCTCCGCGCGCTCCAGGATCGGTTTCACGTTGTCCTCGATGAACGACTTGAGCAGCACCACGTCCTGCCCCGCCTCGGCATAGAGAATCATCCACGCGATGATGTTCTCCATCCGCGCGTCCGTCGCGGAGATCGTCGGGTGTTCCACCTCGTCCGGGTACCCGGTTACCTGCCGGAGCTTGTCCGACACGTCGCGAAACGCCGTGTCCTTGTCCACCGACACCGGGAACTCGAGCTTGATCTCCGCCTGACCCTCCGAGCACGACGACGTCATCTTCTCGAGGTTGCTGACGTTCTTGAGCTTCTCCTCCTGCCGGTCGACGATCTCACGCTCCATCTCCTGCGGACTCGCCCCCGACCACGTCGTGTGCACGACGATCACCGGGCGGTCCACATCCGGCGTGAGCTGGATCGACACGCCGAGCACGCTCAGCAGCCCGAACAGCAGGATCAGGATGACGCCCACCGCCACCTTGACCGGGTTTTTGATCGCAAACGCTACGACGTCCATCCGGACTCCCCGCTGCGCCCCACACGCAGCACCAACGCCCCGCCGCGACCGATGCGCGGCGCGACACCGTGACGACCGAACTTGTGATTCCCGAAAGTCACCGCTTCGGCGAATTACGCAAGTCGCCGCTTGGCCAAATCGGGGCTAGCAGGATTTTCGCAAGTGGTCGCTTCGCTAAATCGTGGTCGACGAGGTTTTCGAAAGGCGACACTTCGCTAAATCGGCGCCGACGGGATTTTCGCAAGGCAACGCTTCGCTAAATCATCGGGTCGCGCGCCGGCGGCTGCAACGTCCCGATAACGGTGTACTATCCGCCGCCAGGTTCGGCGCGATCGCCGTCCCGGTGACGCGCGGTGTCACTACCGCCGTGACCGGCGCCGCCGGGCGCGGCCGCGCCGGCGGTGAGCGCCAGGTGCACCGGCGACCCGTGCGCGTCCACGACGTCGACCGGATTCGGGAACGGCAGGATCATCTCATTGCCGCGCGTGACGACGTACGCGCCGGGCTCAACGTTGCGTGACGTCACGGCGACCCAGTCGCCGACATCCGCGCCGAGCGTTACCGGCATGAGCACGCCGGCCGATCCACCCCGGCGGCCCGGCACGATCATGCCGACGTAGGCGACGCCGTCGCGCTCGACGACGGCATCCTTCGGGACGGCGACGACGGGCGCCGCCGCGCCACACGGGAGCGTGGCCCGCGCGAACATGCCCGGCGCGAGTCGTCCGTCTGCGCTCACGACCTCGATGTCGACCGGGAAGGTTCTGGCGCGCGGATCGGCGCGACGGATGACATGCCGGATCGTTCCGGTCACGGTGTGATGCAACGCGTCGATTCGGACCCGCGCGGTGTCGCCGACATGAATGAACGGGAGCGCCGATTCCGGCGCATCGACACGGACGAGCACGGTCTGTAGATCGACGAGCTCGACGACGGTGCCGCCGACGGGGACCCATTCGCCGACCTCGACCGCGCGCGCGACGACGTGGCCGGCGAACGGCGCGCGGATGACCGTCTTGGCGAGATCGCCGGCGGCGCGATCGACGATGGCCTGTTGCTCGGCGACGTCATGCGCGGCCTGGGCGATGACCTCCTTGCGTTCGCCGGCGACGGCGAGCGCGTAGGCGGCGTCGGCGGCCCGCTTGCGGTGCTTGGCGACGAGAAAATCCGCGCGCGTGTCGTAGAGTTCCTTGGTGTTGGAATCGTCCGCGGCGTAGAGGTTCGTGACGCGCTGGAGTTCGGCGGTCGATCGATCGAGTTCGGCCGCGGCCTCGTCGGCGAGCGCTTTGAGTCGTTCGAGGTCTTCCGGCCTCGTACCCGCGACGAGCTCGGCGTGTCGGGCCTTGAGGGCCTCGAGGCGCCCGACGGCCTGGGCGTGGCGGAGCGACAATGCGTCGCTGTTGAGCGTGCAGACGACGCCTCCGGCGTCTACGCGATCGCCCTCGCGGACGGGCATGTCGGCGACGATACCGGCGATCTCCGAGGCGACGCGACTCTCACGGACGGGGCGGACGGTCGCGACGAGCGTGATGGTGGCCGGCGCGTCGAGTGTTCGCGCTTGTTCCACGACGACCTTGGCGGTGGGCATCTGGGCGACGGCCGCACCGGCCGCGAGGCAGGCCGGGATGGTAGCGAAAAGCGTGCGGTAGCGTGTCATGGGTGGACCTGAACCGTGGGGTGAGCTGTGTTCCTGGCGCGTGCCTGCATGAATCCTTTCAGTTCTGTAGATTATACGGATTCGCGTGCGGTCGGGGAAGCGGCGGCATGCTGATGCACGGTCGGGGAAGCGGCGGCATGCTGGTGCACGGTCGGGGACGTGGGCGCGTGCACATGCACGCATGCGATCACGTTGGGATACGCCCGGCACGGGGGCCGGACGCTACGCGCTCCGATGGGGCGTAGGGCCGAGCGCCTGCTCGTTCAGCGGCAGGAACCTCCGGACGCTACGCGCTCCGATGGGGCGTAGTCTTTGGGAGCTACGCGCGTGCGGGCGATGGAATCGCTTACGTCCGGGGTGGTCGATCTGGTGTTTCCGCCGCGGTGCCCGGCGTGTGTTGATGCGGGCCGGACGGAGGTGGGGCCGCTGTGCAGGGCGTGCGGCGACGCACTGGACGACGGACGGGCCGCGCCGGCGTGCCCGCGGTGCGCGGGGACGCTCGCGAGGTACGACGTGGCGGACGGTTCGTGTTGGTCGTGTCGGCGGTATGGCGTGCGTGTGGTCGGCACGGTTCGTGTCGGCGCGTACGGCGATCCGCTCGGCGGTCTGGTTCGGGATTTCAAGTATCGCGGTCGGGTGGGGCACGGGTACGCGCTGGGTCGGTGGCTTGGGGCGTCGGTGTCCGCGGCCGCGTGGTGCGATGAGATCGATGTGGTGACGTCCGTGCCGACGCACTGGCGACACCGGCTGCGTCGGCCGCTTCATGCCGCGGACGTGCTGGGCGCTCAGGTCGCGCGGCTGGCGGGTCTGCCGTATGTGGCGCTGTTGCGGCGCGTGCGGGCCGGTCCGCACCAGGTCGGGCTGAGTCATGCGGAACGGATCGCGAACGTTCGCGGTGCGTTTGCGATGCGGGCGGATGTGTCGTTGCGGTCCGCACGTGTGTTGCTCGTGGACGACGTGAAGACGACGGGTGCGACGATCAACGAATGTGCCCGCGTGCTGTATGCGGGTGGGGCGGCGGCGGTGTATGCGGCGGTGGTGTTGACGGCGGGGTGGACGCCTGGTGGCGGGACCGGCGTGTTGGCGGCGATGTGAGTCTGTCCCCGAACGTTTGCGTGGCGTGTTGCGGTGGCGTGCAAGCGGGGTGGGGCCTCGCGACGCCAAGGATGGGGCGCCCGCGCGGGCGTCGGTGTGCGCGTGGGTTTGGCGTCGTGGGGGGGGCGGTCGGTTGCGCCCGCGGCTCGGATTGCGTTCGTGCTGCGTGGCGGATAGAGTGCGCGGTCGCGTGGAGGGGGGGCACATCAGAAGGGAGGCAGCGTGGTGGATACCGTGGCCCGTCACAACAGCATGTTCACGTTGCAACAGCACATCCTGCTGGAACAGCGTCGGTCGTTTCCGACGGCGACGGGGGAGTTCAGTTGGCTGCTTTCGGGGATCACGCTCGCGACGAAGATCATCGAGGATCATGTTCGCCGTGCGCGCTTGCGGGACGTTGTGGGCAGCGCGGGGAAGATCAACGTGCAAGGCGAGGCGGTTCAGAAGCTCGACCTGATCGCGAACGAGACGATCGTGAACTGCCTCGGGTACCGGGGCAACGTCGGGATCATGGTGTCGGAGGAGGACGATGAGCCGCGGATCATCAAGGATTTCGTGGACGATGCGCGGTATATCGTGCTGTTCGATCCGCTGGACGGATCGAGCAATATCGATGTGAACGTTTCGATCGGCACGATCTTCTCGATCCTGCAGCGTCGGCCCGACACGGACGCGCGAGACGTGATGGGGCACATCCTGCAGCCCGGGTACCAGCAGCTCGCGGCGGGGTACGTCGTGTACGGGAGCAGCACGGTGCTGGCTTACACGACCGGGCACGGGGTGCACATGTTCACGCTGGACCCTTCGATCGGTGCGTATCTGCTGAGTGAGGAGCACGTCAAGATGCCGGCGGGCGGGCGGACGTACAGCGTCAACGAGGCGTACGCGCGGCAGTTTCCGGAGGGTATTCGGGCGTACCTGGACTGGGTAAAAACGGACGAGGCGGGTGGGTATTCGTTGCGGTATATCGGGTCGTTCGTGGCGGACTTCCACCGGACACTGTTGCGCGGTGGTTCGTTCCTGTATCCGCCGACGAAGAAGGCGCCCGGCGGGAAGCTGCGGTTGCTGTACGAGGCGAACCCGATGGCGTTTCTGGCGGAGCAAGCGGGTGGGGTCGCGACGGACGGTCGACAACGGATTCTCGACAAGGTTCCGACCGCGCTGCACGAGCGCACGTCACTTGTTATAGGAAGTAAAGCCGAGGTCGATCGGGTTTTGTCGTTCTGGGACGCGGCGGAATAGACGGGTATGGGATCCAGCTTGCATCCGCGGGTTCCGGTGCGTGGGTGCGCGAGCGCGTTCGAGGTGGGTGGACGTCGCCCGCGCACCCGCGTCCCCCACGGCTGAAGCCATGGGGCACCCGGCGTCCCCGACGGGTGAAGCCATAGGGCACCCGGCTACCGCGTGGAAGTGTGGGTGCATGTCGGGTTGCGTCCGCGTTACACCGTCACAATGCCGCTCGTCTTGAATGTGGGGTGAAATGTGCATTTAACACTTGATTGCACGGTAGACGGCGGGTACGATGGGACGCAGGTAGGACACGTAGCATCCGTGTATCATGTTGATGCTGTCGCAGGGCCGGCGTTTGTCTGCACGAGGATACCACTGCGCTTTGGCGAGACGCGTGCGCCGGTTGCTTATGACGTGTTTCGGGCGGTTCGAGCGGGCGGTCCGACGCCGCGTGGGTTCGTGGTATACTAGGCGGCCCCGGTGTTCGTGGCCGACGGCGCGCGGTTCGTGCGGTGGCGGCCGGGTTTTCACGTGGAGAATGCCGCGGTCAGACCGGCCGGGGCATGGGAGAGAGGATTCCGGGACACGGGCAATCCGGATACCTCGTAGTTGCACCGTGACAATTGAACCATGACGTAGTGCTAACATCAGGAGTGGTCTTATGCCAGGTTCCTTTACCGAGAACGAGTTGTCTTTGCGGGACGTGCTCGGGCGTGCGCTCGACGGCCTGTTCATCCTTGATCGTCATCGGCAGTTTATCATGTTCTCGAGCGGGTGCGAACGGATCACGGGGCGGTTCAGCCGGGACCTCGTGGGGACGTATTGCACATGCCACGACGTGCTGGAGTGCCGGGACCGGCAGCAGCGGAACCTGGCGGGTGCGCTGTGCCCCGGGCTTCAGATTTTCGCGGGTCATGGTGAGGCGATCGGTCAGCGGATGCGGATTCGCCGTCCGGACGGTCGACACGTTTGGATCGAGACGAACTATTCGGCGCTGTTGGACGCCGACGGCTCGGTGGCGTGTGTGATCGGGATCATGCGTGATGCGACGGACTCGGTGGAACGCGAGGACGAACTTCAGTCGAAGATTGGTGAGCTGCGCGAGGCATCGGGGAAGCGTGGCGACGCTGCGCCGGATCGCGCGGCGTATGGACGCGGCCGCAGTGACCTCGACAGTGTGCTTGAGGACGTGGAACGGAGGGAGATCCTCGGTGCCCTGCGTCGCTCGGCCGGTCAACGGACGCGTGCGGCGCGGGTGCTCAGGATTTCTCGGAGCCGGCTCTACCGGCGCATGGACGCGCTGGGGATCGATCCTCGCGGCGCGGTTTGACCGGGGTGTTTGGGGGACCGTATGGCGCGGGTGCGGTTGACGGCCCGGCGTTGGCCTTGTAGACGCGACGACTCACATCACGGCGCGTGATACGTCCGGCGCGGATGCGGCGTGGAGCGCGCGGCCCGCGGGACCGGATGCCGCGGGAACCAAATACACGATTCTCTAACGGTCACATGATGGTTGACACGGGCGACGAGCGCGGCGCGTGCGATGACGCGGCGGGGCGGCGCCGGGACGGCGTTGATGCGGCGTGGGGCCGGTGTGGTGGGGATGCCGCGCGCGATGGGTGCGGTGGCGGCGGCGGTGGGCGAGACGGAAGCGGTGGTGATGCGCGGGGGTCGGGGTCGTGGGGCGTGACGGCCGGTGCGCGCGTGTGGATCGGCGGTCACGACGTGGACGCCCGGCGGGTGGTGGTGGGCCGGCTGCCGGTTGTGCAACGTCCGCCGGTCGGGTGTATCGACGTGGCGATCGTGACGCCGGTGTCGTGCGAAGAATGGGCGTACTTCGCGGGGAAGGTGGTCCACCGCGTCGCGCGTGGTGGGTCGGTTTGGGTTGTGTTTCGGGATGTGGCGGGCGGCGCGCCGGGTATGGGCGAGGCGGCGCTGGCGGCGGCGGTCGCGGGTGTCGGGTTGGTGCCGGTCGAGCGGGCGGGCGTTACGGCGGTGTACTCGTCGATTCGGTTCGTGCGGGGACGCGTGGGGTCTGGGTTTGCGGGGTAGTGGCTGTGCCGCCGGTTCGATGGGGCGGGACGCGCGGGGCCGCGACGGCGGCGGCGCGTTGATCGCGGTTTGTGGGACGCATTTGCGTCCGCTGCGTCGTTTGCGCCGGGTTTGTCCGTTGGGGCGGCCGGATGGGTTGCATGTTCGATCCGGGCTGGGGGCGTGGTAAGCGTGACCCGCGTTGATGCGCGGGCCGACGCCCGTGCGGCGAGACGACGCTCGTTGTTGTGGTGCGGGGTCGGCGCAGGCGGAGGTGTCGCCGGTTGTTGTTGGGGGGATCGTTGTCGATGGGCCGGGTTTGGATGTTCGTGCTATAGTGTTGTGTGCGGTTGTGGCGGGCGAGGACACAGGCGGCGTGGCGCGTCGGGGTCGGTGTGGAGCGCGGCGGGCCGAGGCGTGGGCGACACGCTGGTGTGATGTTGTTCGTGTGGGCGGTTGTTGGCGTGGGGTTTTGTGGGATAGCGGTTCGTTGAACGACGTGTGGCCCGCGTTTGAAGCCCGTGGTGTCAGCGGCGCGATGCCGGTGCCGGGCGGGATGCAGGTGGTGGCCGGCGCGATGCGGGGCCGACATGCGGTCGCGCCGCGACGCGCGATGCCGGTGGGCGAGCTGCGGCATGGCGTTTTTCTGCGCGGTGACAGGGGCGGGTTGTGGTGTGTTGGATGGGCGTGGTCGGCGGTGTTGCTGCTCGGGTGCGTCGGTCGCGCATGGTCGAAGCCGCCGCCGGGGTTGCCGCCGGATGGTGCGCTGGCTGCGCGGTTGCTTGAGACGGCGGGTGATGGGTTTCGGATTCGCGAGACGAAGCACTTCACGATCGCGTATGACACGTCGCACGAGACGGTGGCGGCGTTGGTGGGGCGGCTCGAGGGGATTTACACGGCGGTGTGGCGGTTTTGTGAGGGTATGGGGGTCGAGATTCACCCGCCGGGCGCGCGTCTGGAGGTGATTCTTTTTGATTCGTACGGGGATTACACGGCGTACTGCGCGGCTGCGGGGTTGCATGCGGCGTCGATGGCGGGTTTCTATCACCACAAAACGAACCTGGCGACGTTTTGCAACGCGGTGCATCGCCCGGGGTTTGCGCGGCTGAATCGTGAGATCGATCGGCTGTCGGCGCGGCTGAGAGACCGATCGCACGACCTGGGGCGTGGTCGGTCGGCGGTTCAGCGGCGGTTCGTGGCGTTGCGGTCTCGTCGTGATGCGGCGGTGGAGCGGTTCAATCGTCTTGTGATCCAACACGAGGCGGCGCATCAGATTCTGTTCAACATCGGTGTGCATGTTCGTGGCGGGCAAGTTCCGGACTGGCTGGCGGAGGGTCTGGCGTGTCAGTTCGAGGTTCCGCAGGCGCGGGCTGCGCGGGGTTTGGCGCGGACGAACCAATACCGGCTGGCGGATTTTCGGGACGCGCTGGGGCTTGGGGCGGATGCGCGGCGGGTTTCGGACGCTGCGATCGTCTCGGCGGTTCGCGCGGGGCGGTTGGTGCGGCTTCGTGATCTCGTGGGGGACGCGGACTCGTTTGCCCGGCGCGACGAGCATTTGATGTACCGGTATGCGCAGGCATGGGCGCTGGTGTCGTACCTTCAGCGCGTGCACCGGGACCGGTTTTCGGCGTACGTTTCGCGGTTGGCGCGGCGGGCGCCGGGCGTGGTGTTTGACGGGGCGCGTGAGCGGGCGGCGTTTGAGTCGGTTGTGGGTCCGCTGGATGCGGCGATGGAGCGTGCGTGGATCGACTACATCGTGAAGCTGCGTTACGACCCGCGGGAGGCGGGTCGGTAGCGCGTGGCCGGTCAGGGGTATGGGTGCGGATTGGGGGCCAGGTCCGGCACGTGTTCGGGATGGCGTGGATCGGGTCCGGATCGTCCCTACACATGTGCGCGTGATCGCGGGCTACGTCCGGCACGTGTTCGGGATGGCGCGGATCGGGTCCGGATCGTCCCTACACCTGTACGCGTGATCGCGGGCTACGTCCGGCACGGGGGCCGGACGCTACGGGTGAGGTGATTGGTCGTGGTGTCGTCCGACGTGTCGCGGTCGTGCCGGCGGCGTGGGTCGGGCTGTCGCGGGCAACGGCGCCCGGTATAATCCGCGCGGCGCATGCGCATGGCGGAGGTGTGGACGGTCGCGGCGTGGGTTATCGCAGTGTGGCGGCTTCGGTGTGTGCCGTGGCGGTTTGGCACGGCGTCGTTTGCGTCGTCGCGGTTTGGCACGGCGCCGCGTGCGCGGTCGCGGTTTGGCACGGCGCCGCGTGCGCGGTCGCGGTTTGGCCGGGCCGCACGGGATGGTGAGGCGGACCGGGGTGCGGGATCGGTTGTAAGGATGGTGGATGCGGTACGCTCACGTTTGTCTTGAATCGTTCGGGTACTGCCTGCCGGACGAAGTGGTGACGTCGGACGAGCTGGAGGCGCGGCTCGCTCCGGTGTACGCTCGGTTCGGTGTGCACGCGGGTCGGCTGGCGATGATGAGCGGGATTCGTGCGCGTCGGTTCTGGCCTGCGGGGATGCCGCCGAGTGCGGGGAGCACGGAGGCTGGTCGTCGTGCGTTGGCGGCGGCGGGTGCGTTGCCGGCGGAGATCGAGTGTCTGCTGCATACGTCGGTGTCTCGTGATTTTCTCGAGCCGGCGACGGCGTCGGTGGTGCATGACAACCTGTCGTTGTCTCCGCGTGCGATGGTGTACGACATTTCGAACGCATGTCTGGGGTTTATGAATGGGATGCTTTCTCTGGCGAATATGATCGAGCTCGGGCAGGTTCGTCGCGGGCTGATCGTGGCGTGCGAGAGCGGGCGTCAGCTCGTGGAGACGACGATCGAACGGCTTCGGAGCGCGAAGGATCTGTCGCGTCGACAGTTCAAGGCGGCGTTTGCGTCGCTGACGATCGGTGCGGGTGCGTGCGCGGTGGTGATGGCGCATGCGTCGGTGTCGCAGACGGGGCATCGTCTGGTCGGTGGTACGGTGCGGTCGGCGACGGAACACAACGGCCTTTGCCGTGGGAGCGCGGACACGGGTTTCGCGGGCGACGCGGCGATGCACATGAGCACGCAGGCGGAGACGCTGCTCGTGCGCGGTTGCGCGCTGGCGCGGGAGGCGTGGGGGTGCTTCAAGGATGCGGTGGGCTGGACGGATGAGCGTGTGGACCGGACGTTCTGTCATCAGGTCGGGTCGGCCCACCGTGACCGGCTGTATGAGGCGTTGGGGCTCGACGTGGGTTTGGACTTTTCGACGTTTCCGTTTCTTGGGAACGTGGGGGCGGTGTCGGTGCCGCTGACGGCGGCGCTGGGGCTTGAGCGTCGGCCGGCGGTGGCCGGGGAGCGGATGGCGATGCTCGGGATCGGGAGCGGGCTCAACACGGTCATGCTCGGTGTGGAGTGGTAGGGCGTGATGCGTGGGGGTGCGGCGGCGGTCGGTGAGGGTCGTGGTTCGGCGCGACGTTGTTTGGGTTGGGGTTCGGGACGGACTCTATGGCGAGGACGGCGCGGTGGCTTGGGGAGCTGTATCCGTTCGCGTCGCATTACCTCGAGATCGACGGCCACCGGATGCACTATGTGGACGAGGGGCGTGGTCCCGTCGTGCTCATGCTGCACGGCAACCCGACGTGGTCGTTTTACTACCGTGACCTGATCCGCGGTCTGCGCGGGTGTTGCCGTGTGGTGGCGCCGGACCACATCGGTTGCGGGCTTTCGGATAAGCCTCAGCGGTATCCGTACACGCTCGCGACGCACATCAAAAACGTGGGGCGTTTGATTGAGCACCTTGATCTTTCGGACATCACGCTCGCGGTTCACGACTGGGGCGGTGCGATCGGGTTGGGTTGGGCGACGCGTCATGTCGATCTCGTGCGGGGGCTGGTGCTCTTCAACACGGCCGCGTATTTGCGTGGCGTTCCGCGACGTCGCGGCGCCAGTCGCCGGTCTGTTCGTGACGGTGTGGACGTGGGCGCCGGTGGTGGGGTTCGGGAGGTGGGTGATTCGCTTCCGGTGCCGGTGCGGATTCGTGTGTGCGGTTGGCCGGTGGTCGGGGATATCGCGGTGCGTGGTCTGAACGCGTTTGCCCGCGCGGCGGTGTTCATGGCGTGCAAGCGTCCGGGCGGGATGGGGGCGGATGTCAGACGGGGGTACTTGCACCCCTACCATTCGTATAGAGATCGTGTTGCGCTGCTTGGGTTCGTTCGGGATATTCCTTTGCGCCCGGATGTGCCGAGCTACGCGGTGGTGGCGGCGATCGACGCGGGGCTGGCACGGCTGCGCGCGTTGCCGGTGATCGCGTTTTGGGGCATGCGCGACTTCTGCTTTCATGCTGGATTTCTGGCAGCATGGATCGAACGATTTCCCGGTGCGACGGTTCATCGGTTCGAGGACGCGGGTCACTACGTCGTGGAGGATGCGCATGCACGGATCCTTCCGCGGCTCCGCGAGTTTGTCGTGGGCGCCCGGTGTGCGGACGGCGTGCGCGCGTGACGGGTTGTGGGTGGATTCTCCGGTTGGTTGATGGTTTTGTCGGGTTCATCGTTTTGGATCGCTCGGGTTCCGGTGTATACTGACGGTTGGTCGTCACGATGGGTGTTGTCCGATCGCGGTCGTGGTTCGGGCGAAGGTATGGGCGAGCGGGGTTGGTGGTTGAGGGGTTGCGCGGATGGCATGGCTGCCTCGATCACATCACGTTTTGGGTAGCAAGGGGAAGTTATATATGTTGTGCAGGCAACGCGGCGGGTATGGCGGTGTTGGGTTGGCCGTTGCGGTCGGGGTGTTGGTCACGGTTGGTGTCGAGCGCGCTGCGGCGCAGGCGACACTCGATTGGCCGGTCGGCGCGTACATGCCGTACCGCGTGGACAGCGGTGTGCGCGCGAACCCGGCGGGTCAGGCGACGCGTGTGTTCCGTGAGACGATCCACGTGGAGGGCGCGGCGTGGTTGCGTCTGTACTTTTCGGATGTGGTGCTGGGTGCGGGCAGCGTGATCCGGATGACGTCGCTGCTTGACGGCGAGGTTCAAGCGCTCGACGCGGACGGTGTGGCGATGTGGTCCCAGACGTCGGCGTATTTCAACGGGGATACGGTGGTGTTGGACCTGGTCGCGGGTCCGAACACGACGGGCGACCGGGTGGTGCTCGAGGAAGTGGCGTGGGAGGCGACGGTGGGGGACCTGGCGGGTGGTTCCGGTGAGTGCGGGATTTGCGGGTCGGACAACCGGGTACCGTCGTCTGAAGAGTGGACGGGTCGGCTGTTGCCCGCGGGGTGTACCGCGTCGGTGTGGAACACGGAGAGTTGCCTGGTTTCGGCGGGTCACTGCATGGGGGCCGGTACGGGACTCGCCTCCGGATTCGGTCAACTGGGTCA
>JBHHVO010000042.1:0-13936 GCA_046754365.1 Phycisphaerae bacterium
CGGGGCCTATGCCTCAGTCGGGGCGAAGGTGTTGGAACGCGCCGCCGGGCACGCTGCGCGCGTGCGTCCGCCATGTCGGCACGCGGCGTCCGTTCCGCGTAAGCACGCGCCGTGCCGCGGGCTCAAACCCCGCCTCTCCGGCACGCCCGTGCGATTCCGCCGCGCCGTCGCTCCGGCACTTTCCGCGCGTCGGCAAGAATTGCCGATCACGCAACGCCGCGCCGCGCTCATTGCCACGCGCCCGACCCCGCGGCGGGCCGCCGCCCGCCGGCGCTCACGCCGTACCGCCGGCACCGACCAGGTGCTCCCGCTCGGCCGCCTCTTCCCGCCACTGCTTCAGCTTCATACCCAACGTCCGCACGCCCATCCCCAGCGCCCGGGCCGAGTTGACCCGATGCCCGTTGAACCGCGCGAGCGTACGCTCGATCAACCGACGCTCCATGTCCTCCAGCAGCATCCCGTCGCGCAGCGCGCCGAGCCCGTCGAGCGGTGCGGTCGGCGTCGTAAGCCACGGCTCGAGCAGCGCGGCCGTGATCACGCCGTCGGTGCACAGCGTCACCGCCCGGCGGCAGATGTTCTCGAGCTCGCGGATGTTGCCCGGCCACGCGTAGTCCGTGAGCCGCCGCACCGCGTCCGGCGTCGGTTTCGGCGGCGCCGACCCGTCGCGCTTGGCCGCCCGCTCCAGGAAATAGCCCGCCAACTCGGCGATGTCCTCCGGATGCTCCCGAAGCGGCGGCATCGTGACCGGCAGGACGTTCAACCTGTAGTACAGGTCGGCACGAAAACCACCCGAACCGGTCGTGCCATCCTTCGCCACGGCGTGGTGCAGATCACGATTCGTCGTCGCGATCACGCGCACGTCGGCGCGCCGCGTCATGCTGCTGCCGACCCGCTCGAACTCGCCCTCCTGCAGCACACGCAACAGCTTGGCCTGAAGCGGCAGCGCCATCTCCGACACCTCGTCGAGCAGCAGCGTCCCACCATCGGCCATTTCAAAACGTCCCTTGCGCGTACGGTCGGCCCCCGTGAACGCGCCGCGGTCATGCCCGAACAGCTCGCTTTCCAACAGGTTCGCCGACAGCGCCGCGCAGTTCAGACACAGCATCGGACGGTCCGCGCGCGGCGACGCCCGGTGGATGTACCACGCGGCCAGCTCCTTGCCGGTCCCCGACTCCCCCGTAATCAACACCGTCGCATGGCTTTGCGCGAAGCGATCAAGCTGCCCACGCAACGCCACCATCGCCGCGCTGCACCCGACCAGCCGACGTGACGCGCCGGCCGACGTGACACCACGGAGATCATCGATCGAACTCAAGAGCGCCTCGTTGTCCTTCCGAAGCCGCGCGTGTTCCAGCGCGCGGTCGACCACCGCGGCGACCTCGTCGGCCGCGAACGGCTTTTGGATGTAGTCATACGCCCCGAGCTTGAGCGCCTCGACCGCCGTACCCACCGTCGCGTACGCCGTCATCATGATGATCGGCACATCGCAGCCCGCGTCGCGCACCTGCCGGATCAGCGCCAGGCCGTCCATGCCCGGCATCTTCAGGTCGGTCAGCACCAGGTCGTGGCTGTGGCGTTTGATGTCCGCCAGCGCCCGTCCGGGATCGTCGTATACCGTCACCGCGTGGTCTTCCCGCGCCAGCGTTTCGGCAAGCGAATCCCGAAGAATCGCCTTGTCATCCACTACACAAACGCGCGCCATGCAACACTCTCCGCTATCGCCATGAAACCCGCACCGCCGGGGTGAGCGACCATCGCGGCCCGCACCCGACACGCAACGAACATCCGCGAGCCGACCCGCGACGCACGTCAGCCTGCGCCGGCGGCTTCAGCCGTGGGCAACGACAGCACGAACCGCGCACCGCCCTCGGCGCGATTCCCGGCCGTGATGCGACCGTCGTGCGACTCCACCGCCCTGTGGACGATCGCGAGCCCCAATCCCGTACCCGCGTCGCGCGTCGTAAAGAACGGATTGAACACGCGGTGCAGCATGTCGTCCGGTATGCCCGGTCCCGTATCTTCCACGACGATCGACGCGTAGCCCGCCTCCGGCGCGGCGTCACCGGGCCGGATCCATATCCGACCGCCCGCGCCGTGCGACGCCTCGCCGACGGCGTCGGCGGCATTGACGATCAGGTTGACGAACACGCGGCCGAGCTGCGCGGCGTCACCATACAGCACGACGTCGCGGAGCCGCTCGTCCGTCTCGACCGTGATCGATTGCTGCTCGAGCTGCGGCTGCGTCTGCGCGAGTGCGCCGTCCAGGATGTCCGCGAGCGCGGCCGGCCTGCGGTTCGGCTCGGCCTCGCCGGCGAACGCCAGGATGTCGGTAATCACGCGCTCGAGGCGGCCCACGCCGTCGCCGATGCACCGCGCGATCTTGAGCGGCTCGGGGCTGTCGCGCAGGTCGCGCTCCAACAGCGACGCATAGAGCGCGATGCCGCCGAGCGGATTGCGGATCTCGTGCGCGACGCCCGCCGCCATTTCGCCGAGCGCCGCAAGCCGCTCACGCCGCGCGAGTTCCCGGTTCTTCGCCTCAAGCTGCTCGTGCAACCGGCGGACCTCACGTGCCAACAGGTCGTGCGAACGCTTGAGCCGATCGGTCACGCGGCTGTACGCCTGAAGCAGCGCGCCAAGGTCGTCTTCGCCGGAACCGCGGTCTCTGCGCGGCGCCGCAACATCGTCGTGCCGCGCCGGTGTCACTAGGGCACGCGCCGTTGTCATGATGCCTCTTCCTCAAACCGTGTGTCGCGGGACGCGCCGCCGGCGCAGTCTTGCGACCGACCACCCGTGTCCAAGCGCCCGCCCGTCGCCGTGTGCGCCGCGTACGCCGACAACGCCTGACGACTTGAGTACGTGGCGCCGATGGTACGGGCCGCCGTCTCCTTCTTGGCCGAAAGCAGCCTGGCGTCGCGAGCGTCGCCGTCGATGACACCCTGCAAACGCGTCTCCGCGTCGGCCCAAAGACGCTCCGCCTCGTCGCGCTGCCCCGCGGGAAGCCCAAGCCGGTACTGTGCCCACTGAACACGAAACGGCTTGAGCATGCCGGCGAGCGCCGTGAGGTCGTCCGTGACCCGGCGCCGATCGGCGAGAACGCCCAGCAGTGGTGTCGCGTCGTCCGCCGTGATGAGACCCCGCTGCTTGGTCGCCAGCGACTCGAGCCGGGCGAACAACACCGACTGCCGCCGCAGCAGCGCCAGCACATCGACGTCGGCATCGCGTGTCTCTGTTCGTGCGTCGCCAGGCGCGGCCGCCGCGGTCGCATCCCCTGCGGGCTTTGACGTCGTGCTCATCTCGATGCTCCGTTACCGGGTGTCGTCGTCATTCAAACAACCCCGAGTGCTCGAGCCACTTGAAGTGCCGCTTCCAGTCAGCGCGACCCTCCGGCGAACCGGAGCGCTCGAACGCCTCGGTGGGGATCGCATCCACGAGAATCTGTGCCCGCGCGAGCGCGGCACGCGCCTCCTGCGGCCGCTGGAGCAACACATGGCAGTTGATGATCTGCAGGTACGCCGCCAGCGCCGACGCGGTGTCGCGGTACGTCACGGCCGCCTCTTCATAGAGTTTGAGCGCATCCTCGTAGCGGCGCAGGTCGAACAGGCAATCCGCCTCATAGAGCTGCGCCAAGCGAAGGTACATCCGCGTCAGCCGCGCCGGCCCGCGCGCGTCCGGCGTTGCATCGGGGTCGGCCGGTGCCAGCGCGTCGATGAGGGCCCGGTAAAGTTCCCGCGCCCGCGTGAATCGGCGGTCGGCCTCGGTTCGCATGTACCGGATCTCTCCGGGGATCCTCGCCTGCCCGGCATCCTGCTTGAGCGCGAGCGCGCTCTTTCGATACGCGTCGGCGAGCAGGAACCGTGCGCGGAGCACCCGCCGATCGTCGGGATACCGCTCGAGCGCCTCCTCCAATACCGTGATCGCACGCTCGACTTCACCGCGGCGGTCGAGTATGTCACCGAGCAAGAACAACGCCTCGGCGAACTCCGGCGCAGCCGGTGTGAACACCTTGGGATCGTCCAACACAATCCGCAGCGTTTTCTCGGCCAGGTCGTAGTCCGGCGGATTCGACTCCATATACGCCCGGGCAAGTGGTATGAGTGCCCGCGAACCGTCCAGGGTCAGCGGATACTGCCGGTAACATTGCTGGTACGCCTGCACCGCCCGGGCCGACTCGCCCAACGCCTGCCAGAGTGATCCGATCCGAAGCCATGCACGCGGCACGCGCGGATCATGCGGGCGTTCCCGTACGAACTCTTCGAACAACGCGACCGCACGGTCACCGTCGCCCGCGCGCCCGAACAGCTCCGCCGCCTGCCAGCTCGTGTACGACGCGCGCCGCTCGTTGAGCGTGTTGATCCGCGCGATGTCGAGGAACGTAGCGGCCGCTTGCCGGGCCATGTCGCGTGCCGCCGCGGTGCGAAACACGCGGGTGGGCAGGGACACATCGTCCGACAGAATGTCCGTTTCGTCGTACGGCCGGTCATCGAGCACGACGGCATAGCCCACGCGGCTCTCGGCGAGTTGCTCCAGGTACATCGATCGCTGTTCCACGTCATCGCGATCCGCCAGGCGGACCGCGAAATCAGCGAACGCGACGGCCGCCTTGAGATTCCCGAGCCGCCGCTGACCGTCCGACGCGACACCGAGCTGTACGCGCAGTACATCCAGATCCGTCGGATACGGATCGGACAGGCCCCGCAGCCCCGCCAGCGCGAGTTCGTACGCCTCGATCGCGTCGTCGGTCCGCTCGAGCATCGTGAGCGCGCGGGCCAGCCCGATCCGGCTTGCGACGCCGTACGCGCCGTCGGGATGATCCCGGATCACGTCACGGAAGAACGACGCGGCCTCCTCCGGACGCTGGGGGTCGCGTTCCCCGAGCACGGCGAGCCCCAGCAGCCATCCGGTCCGCGCGTAGACATCATCCAGCCGGTCGACGCGATTCCGGATCGCGCGAAGGTGCGCCTCGGCATCGTCGGCGTGGTCGGTCTTGTACAGCACCAGCGCCTCGAGGTACGCGAAGCGATCCTCGAACGTGGATCCGGAAAACCGCGCCTTCTCGCGGGCGAGCAGCGTCGGCGCCCACGCCATCTCGCCCAACGCCTCGAGCACCCGCAGCCGCTGCTCGGTCGCCCAAATGTGCAGGTCGAGCCGGTGATCCGGCAGCCCGCGCACGAACGCCTCGAGCCTGCCCTTGAACTCGTCCGCGGGGGCGCCGAGCGCGGTACGCCGCAGTGTGAGGATATGCCGCTCAAGATCGGGGGCCGCTTCGACACCCGCAGTCACCGCCTTCGTGTAGTACTCCACCGCGGCGGCGTAGTCCTGCTGCCACTCCTGGGCGCGACCGGCGTGCTCCAGGTCCGCGGCGGTGAGCGTCTGCCCGTGTTGCACGGCCTGGTTAAAATGTTCGACGACGCGCCGACCGACCTCCGCGGTCCGGCGTCGGTCTCGGACGGCCTGGCCGAAAAGCGCACGCGCGAGTTGCAGGTGCAGCGGCGCGCGGTCGCGCTCGGTGCGCCCCGCGACGGCGAGCTGCGCGTCGGCCAGTTCGATCGCGCGGTCGTAGAGCCCGCCGGGCACCATGACATCAAGGTGCCGCAGCGCGCGGTCCAGCGGCAGCTTGTCAGGCGTGGGGCGAAGGCACAGCAGCCCGCCACCGAGCGCAGCGAGCGACACCGCCAACAGCGGTATCTGCCACTTACCCGCCAGGCGGTGCTTGATGCCTTGCCAATCCGACATGCTGGTTCGCCCATCCTGAGCCGTTCGTACAACACACCGCGCCATCCCAGCGCGGCACCCCAGAATGTCGGTCATTGCCCCCTTGCGGCTTGACCGCAATGCGACGCGCCCGTCGGCGAGCCCATCTCCAGGCGACACGTCCGCCGGCGAACCCGCGCTCATGCGGTCCGCCGTGGCCGCCGCGCGGACCCGGATCGCGGCCCCGTCCGCAACGCTATGATCCGCGGTCGCGGGGGGGTGGCCGTATCTGTGCTGCGCTTGGGCACACGCCGACCGGACGCGCTCCCACCACTGGCATGCCGGATCGCGGCCCGCGGGTACGGACCGGATAACGGAACAACGCGCCGCACAGTGCTGGCAGTCGAACCGTGTGCTGAACCGCCGCAGGATCGTCGCACGGCGGCGTGGCGAGGCACCCAGCACGGATGCGCGATGCCGGACGCTACGGCCGGTACGGGGGCCGGCCGCTACATGGCGCGGGGGCTGCATCCGGCGCGCATGGCGCCGCGCGCTGGACATCCCCCCAACCCCGGCTAGACTGGCCGCCACCATGCATTCCGGAGCAACGCAGTGACCCGGCGCCGCACATCCGAACGAACGAGACCCAGGCGGCTCAAGGGATTCCGCGACATCACCGCCGCCGACGTCCTTGCGCGCGATCGGATGGTCGCGCGGATCCGCGAGGTCTATGAGGCGTATGGATTTGTGCCGCTCGAGACGCCCGCGCTCGAGTATGTGGACGCGCTCGGCAAGTTCCTTCCGGAAGCGGACCGCCCGGACGCGGGCATCTTTGCGTTCCGTGACGAAGACGACGCATGGATCGCGCTCCGGTATGACCTCACGGCGCCGCTCTCGCGCTACGTGGCGATGCATCCGGACCTCCCCCGGCCGTTTCGACGGTATCAGATCGGTCCGGTGTATCGCATGGAGAAGCCGGGACCGGGCCGGTTCCGCGAGTTCTACCAGTTTGATTTTGATTCGGTCGGCACGTCGTCGATGCTCGCCGACGCCGAGGCGTGCATGGTCATGTGCGACGCGCTCGAGGCGGTGGGTATCCCGCGTGGCGCGTATATCATCGGCATCAACGACCGGAAGGTGCTCGACGGCGTGCTCGAGCGCGTCGCGGGTCTCGGCGACCTGCCGGACGGGGCGGCAATGAATGTTTTGCGGTCGATCGACAAGCTCGACCGGGTCGGCCCGGACGGCGTACGGCAACTTCTGCAGCGTGGCCGGCGCGACGAGTCCGGCGCGTTCATCGAAGGCGTCGGGCTTGACCACAAGCAAGTCGACGTCGTGATGGAATACCTCACCCTCGCGGCGGACGCTCGCGCCGGCGTATGCGACGCCCTTGAGCGCATCGTGGGCGACAGCAAGATCGGTAGGGAAGGCGTCGACGAGCTGCGCGAGATCGATCACGCGCTCAAGCATGCCGCGTACGACACGGACCGCGTCGTCATAGACCCGACCGTGGTGCGCGGCCTCGCATACTACACCGGCCCCGTGTTCGAGGGCGTGCTCACGTTTGACGCGGTTGACGACGCCGGTGTCGCGCGGCACTTCGGCAGTGTGTTCGGCGGCGGGCGATACGACAACCTCGTGGAACGGTTCACGGGCCAGAAAACCCCGGCGACCGGCGCGTCGATCGGCATCGACCGCCTGCTCAGCGCGATGACGGCGCTCGGGCAGCTGCCGCGGGACATCGCGACCGCGAAGGTGCTCGTGACGCGGCTGGATAAGCACCGGACGGCCGAATACCAGCGCATCGCCGCGGAATTGCGGTCGGCCGGTATTCATACGGAGCTCTACGTCGGACACCAGGGCATCGGCAAACAGTTCAAGTACGCCAGCGACAGCGGCAAGACCGTCGCGATCGTCATGGGCGAAAACGAAGCGGCGGATGGCACGGTGTCGATCAAGGATCTCAAACTCGGAGACGAGCTCTCCAAGGAAGTCGGCGCGGACCGCAAAACCTGGCTCGAACAACAACCGGCTCAGTTCGAGGCGCCGCGGACCGACGTCGTTCAGGCCGTCCGCGGCGTGTTGGCGCGGTATGCGGCGACGGACGCGTGACAGAAGTGCCAAAGGTTTGGCACTCAACGATGGCTCGGCGGAAGGTGGACCGCACGACGGCGGCAGTTCCGTAGGGTCCGCTGTGCGGACCGTCCGGTTCATCACGCGGGCGACAATGGTCCGCGGAGCCGACCCTACTCGGCTAAGCCTGCAAGACCACGCGTGAGCATGCGACAGGCGTTTCGAGGATCCGTTTGTGATGTCCGACACCACACCGGCTGGCCGACTGCCCCACGACGGCTACTTCGCGGATCCGGCGCGTCCGGTCGCGCTGCGCCCGGGCTCCGCGCTCACCATCCAGGAACTCGTCGCCGTGGCCCGGGGCGACGGATGCGGGCGGTACGCGACCGTCAAGCTGGAAGGCGACTGGCGCGAGCGCTGCGCCCGCAGCGCCGCGTACGTGCGCGAGGCCGTGCGCGCAACGATGGGCAAGTCACCGGACGAACTCGCCGACCTCGCCAGAGCAAGCATGAGCGCCGCCGCGACCTCCGACCGTACAGATGCGGACGGAGACGGCGACGCTCCGTCATCGCGCCCCGAAGCTCACGAGGACACCGACGCGCTGGCCATGCGGGCGCTCGTTTACGGCGTCACCACCGGTTTCGGCCATCTCAAGAACCGGCCGATCGACTCCGTCGAGGCGGCGTCGGACATGCAGACCAACCTGCTCCGAAGCCACGCGACCGGCGTCGGACCCCCGATGCCGACGGAGGTGGTCCGCGCGATGATGCTCATTCGGATGCGCACGTTCGTCGAGGGGCATTCCGGGGTGCGGCCCGAGCTCGTGGCGTTGTTTTGCGACATGCTCAACCGGCGCGTACACCCGTGGGTCCCGCAGCAAGGGTCCGTCGGTGCGTCCGGCGACCTGTGCCCGTTGTCGCACCTCGCGCTCGCGCTCATCGGAGAGGGCATGGCGTGGCTGGAACCACAACCCGACAACGCAGAGACCTGTCGGTCCGACCACGACGGCTTTGCACTGCTCGGCGATCAAGCGACCTCCGGGGCGAGTTGGGACCCCCGGCACGACCGCCGACCCGCGCCGCGACCGACGCGCGACGTGCTCGCGGACGCCGGGCTCGCCGATAGGATCGTGACGAGCCTCGAGCCGAAGGAGGGCATCGCGCTGAGCAACGGGACGGCCGCGACGACGGCCTACGCCGCATTCGCGGTCTACGACGCGAGCGTCCTCTACGGCACGGCGAACCTTGCGGCCGCGCTGTCGCTGCAAGCACTACGCGGCGCCACACGGGCGCTGGATCCGAAGGTTCACGCGGTCCGCCGACACGCCGGCCAGCAGCACGCGGCCGGACAGATCCTCGCGTTCGCCGCCGGCGGCACGCTGACGAACCGCGCGACCGATGTGCAGGACGCGTATTCGATCCGGTGCGCGCCGGCCGTACACGGCGCGGCCGGCGGCGCGATCCACCACGCGTGGACCGTCATCGAAAACGAATTGAGCGCGGTTACGGATAACCCGCTCTTTTTCGACGCCGCCGTCGATGGCGGGCCGTGTGACGACTATGCCGCGTGCATCTGGGACGCGTACGCCGCCGGCAACTTTCACGGCGATCCGATCGGCATCGTGGCCGATTATCTCAAGATCGCCCTCGCGGAACTCGCGTCGATCAGCGAGCGGCGCATCCAGTATCTCCTGGATGAACACCACAACCGCGATCTACCGGCGAACCTCTGGCCCGACCGCAATACGGCCGGGCGCAACTCCGGTCTTATGATCGCGCAATACACCGCGGCCGGGCTTGTCTCCGAGAACAAGGTGCTCGCGCATCCCGCGACCGTGGATTCCATCCCGACGTCGTCCAACGCCGAGGATCACGTAGCCATGTGCACGATCGCCGCGCGACACGCACGGCACGTGGTCCACAACACGCAGGCCGTAATCGCGGTCGAAACCCTGGCCGCCCTGCAGGCGCTCGAGATCCGCATGCGCGAGCCATCCCACACCGAACAGCCGTCGCTGAGCCCGACCGCCCGCGCCGTGCATGGACTGCTACGCAGTGCCACCGCGACGGCACCGGCCGTAGCGCCCCTGGGCGATCGAGACCGCGCGCTCTGGCCGGACATCGCCGCCGTCACCGCGCGGCTCATGTCCGGCGAGCTCCTCGCGGCCGCGCTGCAAGCCACGTAGTGTAGTGCTGCGTCGCGCCTCGTCCGATGGAGCGGGACGAACCGAGCCCCGACCGTAACGGAGGACACGGCCGGCAACGTCCAGATACGCTCGCGCCGCTCCCTCACGGTCGCTGCTCGGATCGGAGCAGCGCGATCATGTCTCAGTCACGACAGTGGTTGATGTACCCGCGCGGTCGTCGCCGGCGCGCGCGACCGTGAGCGCGCCGCTGCAAGAAGAGCCCGCGCCCGCGGTGCACCCGAAGCAGTGGAGGCATGTGTTGATCCGGCGCGATCGTAACAATGCCGCATCGAAGTCACGGATCTGGTGCGGCAGGCCCGAGCGCAGCGACACGCCGGACATGTGGTTGAAATCACAATCGTAAAGCCGGCCGTCCCACCCCACCGATACCTGATGTCTGCACATGAGGTGCTCGACGGCGGCCGGGTTGAACGCCGCGGCCAGGGTCTGGACGTAGGCGTCGTATTGACCGGTCCCCTCGAGGCGTCGGCGAAACCGGTTGATGGGCATGTTGGTCATCGCGAAGAGCCGGTTGAACACGATGCCGAATCGCTGCGACAGCTCGTGCTTGTATTGCCGCTCAAGCGCCGCTTGCGGCGGCGGCAGCTCGGGATCCGTCGGGTTGTACACGAGGTTCAACTCAAGCGACGTACCTGGTTTGCCATAGCCCAATGCGTTGAGTCTCTGCAGCGCGGCGATGCTCTTGTCGAATGTCCCGGCGCCCCGCTGGCCGTCCACCCGCTCGGGTTCGTAGCAGGGTAGGGACGCGGTGATCTCTACGCCGTGGCCGGCAAGAAACTCCGGCAGGTCGTCATAGCCCGGTTCGAAAAAGATCGTGAGGTTGCAGCGGTCGATGACCCGCCTGCACAGCCCCACGGCGTGTGCCACAAGGTAGCGAAAGTCCGGGTTCATTTCCGGCGCGCCGCCCGTGATGTCGAGCGTCGCGACGCTGTGACGCCGCAGGACCTCAAGCACCGCGTCCACGATTTCGCGGCTCATGGTCTCGGTGCGGTGCGGACCAGCATCCACGTGACAGTGACGACACGTCTGGTTGCACCGCAAGCCGAGGCTGACCTGGAGTGTCGTAACCTCGATCGCGCGGAGCTGAGCCGGTCCCCGCGTGGTCGCATAGCCCTCAAAGCACCGACCGCCGATGTTGTACGTCGCGGCTGTGGGGATCATCCGGCGCGGACCTCGCTCCGGCGTCCGTGCGTCGCGCCGCACATGCGCAGGATCATACCCCCGCGGATCCGCCGGCGGCAGTCCGGTACGGGCCGCGGTGCGGCGTGACGGATTCGTGCGTTCCGCGTGTTCAAGGATCGGTATCGCCCGCGGTGTCGTGCGCCGGTGCCGCCAGCGCGCTCGGTCGCTCGTGTATCCGGTTGCCCGTACATTCTACGGCTCACCGGTGGATCGGCCACTACGTGCTACTGCTTGATTACGCGTCGATTCACGCGTACGCCGAGCCGCGCACATGAGGTGGCGAAGGAAGTCAAGTCGCGCCGGCCGCAAAACAACCGGCCGCTTGCGCTCGCGGCACGGTGCCCCGCGATCCATCACGTCATTCATGACAAAACCCGCAACCAAGCCGCCGCGTCGCCGGGCGCACGTGGCAACCGACCGACGCGTCATGCGACGCGTCACGGGACGGTCACGCCGGACGGCATGCGCCGCGGCACGCGGTCCCGCTCGCCGGTGGTGACGAACAGGCCGATCAGGAACACGGCCGACCCGGCGCCGAGCACGTGGAGCGGCAGGTGGCCCGGGTTCGGGTCGTCCGGAATACCGAGCGCGGCGCGCCACGGCCAATACAGCGCCGAAAGCGTCACGCCGTTGTGCAGCATGTGCGCGATGACACCCGGCACGATGGATCGAGCCCGCCAACACAGAAGCCCCAACACCACGCCGAGCGCCGTCGTCGGCACAAACCTGAACAGCGCGAAATGGAACACCCCGAACACGACCGCGGACGCGATCACCGCCGACGCCGGTCGCAATGCCGTCGCGAGCCCGGTGAGCAGCAGGCCGCGGAACAAGAGTTCTTCGCATAGCGCCGGCACCACCGCGAGACACATGAGCGCCTGCGCAGGGTGCAGCGAACGGATCACGCGCTCCATCGCCTCGAGTGCCTCGACCGTGCGCTCGGGCATCGGCAGCATCTGACCTTGCAATACCGTGATCTCGTGCACCGGCACCCAAGCCGCCACGCCGATCAACACGCCCGCCGCGATATACCGCATCCGCGGCACCCGACACGCGAACCCGCCGACAAGATCCACCTTCCAATACCACAATACCGACACCGGCAGCACAACGAACAACACCGGCATCCACACCGCCGTCGCGGTGAGCTGACCGGCGCCGCCCTCGTCCGAAGACGGCGACAGCGCGGTTTGAACGAAAAACCACGTCGGAAACAACAGCGCCGTGAGCAAGAGCGCCATCGACACCGGCGGCCGCGCCGCGGGCTTGATGAGCCGCCGCGAAAGACTCGCCTTCATCGAACCCGCATCCGCAAACGCGACCGATTCGCGCCCGAACACGTTCGCGGCGACGGCCACCGCCGACGCGGCGTACAGTGTCGTCGAAAGCAGCACGATCGCCGCGCTCCCGAACGGAATCGGCGCCCCCAACAGCATCTCGCGAGACAAGAGCACCATGTTGCTCACCGGGACAACGAGCATCACGCCCCCAAGCGACGTACCCGGCAGCGCCGCCAACCCACCGGGCACGAGCACCGCAAGGATCACCGGCGTGACGTAGTTCTGTGCCTCCTTGAACGTCCGCGCGCAACAGCACACGGCCATCATGATCGCCGACATGAAAACCGCGAATGGGATGAGACTCAGCAGAATCAGCGCCATCCGCCCGAGCGGCACCGATCCGTCGTTGCTCGCGATCACCTGCTTGAACCCGCCGAAATACACCGTCGCCGTCACGCTGCCGAGGTTCAGCGTGGCGCCGACAATCGCGACCGTCGTCACCACGAAGAACTTCCCGACGATCAGGTCGATGTGCGGCACCGGACACACCATGAGCGATTCCAGCGTGCCGCGTTCCCGTTCGCCGGCGGTAACATCGATCGCGGGATAGATCGCGCCGGTAACCGTCATGAGCACGAGGATGAGCGGCAGGATTTCGCCCAGCACCGACGACGGCGTGGAAAGATCCACCGTCGTCACCTCGAACGGCGCAATGAAAGCCTTGCTCAAGTCCGCGTCCGTCAAGCGACGCGCGACCGTACGGTCCGCGACGCGCTCGATCATGTCACGGATCCGGTCCCGCGCGTTCCGGCTCCGGATCTCCTCCTCGTCCGCGCTGAGCTCCACGTGGTTCGTACGGTCCGAGCTGTCGATGAGCTTGTTGTCGCGGAAGCGAACCGCCACCTGAATCTTGCGGTCGCGGACGTACTGTTCGAGCGTTGCCACCGACCGCAACGCGACCCAGCGGACGTCGTCCGTGAGGGGCCGCGGCAGCGCCTGGCCCGCCGCCGACTCCCGACCGAACCGCTCGGATTGCGCCTCGATCCACGCCGCGTCGCGGACGATGAGCGCCTTGAGCATGTCCCACTGCGCCTCGCTCGTGACGCCGACGATGAACGTCTCCTGCTCAAGCGACGCCGCCTGATAACTCACCGCCTGGATCGACCCGAGCATCAGCAGCGGATACAGCACGATCGGTACCACCACCATCGCGATGAGCGTGCGGCGATCGCGCAGGATGTCGAGGAGCTCCTTCGCATAGATCGTCGCGATACGGTGACCGAACGTCATGACGAGCCGGCCCCGGTCGATCCCGGCGGTGCGCTCTCCGCGTGCACGAGCTTCAGAAAGATCCGGCTGAGTCGTTCCTCACCCGTCTCGTTTCTGAGCGCCGCCAGGCTGCCCTCCGCGATGAGCCGCCCGTTGTGCAGCAGGCCGATGCTGTCGCACATCGCCTCCGCCTCGTCGAGGTAGTGCGTCGAAAGAATGATCGTCTTGCCTTCGT
>JBHHVO010000043.1:0-13837 GCA_046754365.1 Phycisphaerae bacterium
AATCGAGCATGTGATCGTGGAACCAGTGCGTGCTCATCGTCTCCCGCCAGTCGCCGGGGATTTGGATGGTCCCGTCCACGCATTCTCTGATTTCCCCATTCACGAGCAGCGTCTCGCCGGCCTCACACGGCGTCGCGGCCCTGGGGTCGGAGGCGTCCGTGTTGACGGTGTCGTGTCCGGCGAGCTGCAGCGGCCAGCGGTAGTCGTAATACTGCCCCGGGAAGAAGAACGCATTGAGGTAGCCGTCGCTCTCGGCCGGCGTGTGCCCGTTGTGCTCGTGCGTCGTGATCGTGTGCAACCCGAAGCCCATGTTCGCGGAAGGGTCGATCGGGAGCGCGTTGTAGTTCCGCAGCAGAACGGTTTCGCCGTGGCGTGCCTTGAGCAGTTTGGGCGGGAGGGTTCCGTCGAAGAGCCAGAGCGATTGAGGATCCTGCACCGGCATGTTCGGGTGAAACCTGATCGCTATGCCGGCTGTGGTTCCCTCGGTAGCCGGGACGCCCGCCGTGTTGTGGTAGAGCCCGCCGGGACCGAATTCGCCGAGCGTGTATCCATGATCCTGTTTCCCATCGCGCATGCCACCGTTGACGCGCGACCCCTGCAGGCAAGTCTGAAAACAGACTTCCGGGGGAAACTCATCCCACCGCTGGTGCGCCCAACCTTCTCCGGGCGGCCGGCCCTCCGCGGGTGGCGTATCGAGTTCGCGGCCGAGGAACGCCTCGATCTGCGCCTTCCATGGGTTCTCATCCTCGCAGTTGGAAAGCCTCGTCGGCGGAGGAAAGATCCCCTGTGAGAGAAACGCATCCATGGCCGCGCCGTCCGGCGTGCCCTGGGCCGACGGGGGCACCGGGTAAGGATAGATCCCCTGGGCGTAACTGTCCGGCATGGGGTCGGTGCCGAACTCCTCGAACCGCAGCATCTGCTGCGTAAACGACTCGGCGCCAAAGAGCGGGCTCGGGCGCCCGCCGGTGGGCACGTCAAACCCACCACCATTCTGTAGTTCATCTTCGGGCACGGCGTTGTTCACGAATGCGTCGGCGTGCGTCCCTGTCACACCGCCATCAAACGAGCCCTCGTTCGCGGGCGGGAGATCCTCGGGAAGGTCTCCGAAGATCGGGCCGGTCGGAAGGGACGGGTCGAACAGGCCAGATCCCTCACCGATCGCGATCGTGATCGCGAAGCACACCGCGGCGAGCGAGATCAGTATCGCGCGGACGGGGACCAGGCCGGCGGCGGGCCTGCGCTCTACGGCGAGCCGCGATCGTGTGACGCGCAACAGGGGGTCGCTCGGACCGCCGCCAGTTGTCGTGTTCGGATTCCCTCCCGGCTCGGATCGGGCGTTCCCTCCTGATAAACACGCGCGCGAACGTCGCGTTGTGAGCGGCCCGACCGCCGGGCCGCTGACGCGCGCCACGCTATGACTCGCGCTCCGTTTCGACATGAGATTCCTCCGAAATGCGGGGCCGGTCGGCCCCAAGGTCCACTCTCGCCACGCGTCGCCGATACGGCACGGTGAAACATCAGCGGCCCAGACTGCCGCTTGCGAATTCCGCGCGCCTCGATGGCGATAAAACACTTCCCACAACTCGATCGCACGCCGCGTCGATGCTCTCCCATCCACCCGCGCGCCACCATGTCCGCGCTGCGGTGCGACCAGGGCGGATCGTCCACTGCGCACCACGCCGACCCCGCGCCACGACGACACCCGTGTCGTGACACCGTGCCGTCACACACCCGCGACACCGCCCGGGCGTAAGCGCCTGCCTTGCGACCCAGCCCCGGTGGCCGGCTCGACGGCGGCGTAACGCTGCGATCGGCGGCCCGATCGGTTCTGCCGCGTCGCCGACACACCGCGTCGCCGGCACGTTCGAGGACGCGGCCGACAAACCCGGTCACGCCGTGGATGGACGAGGACGCATCAGACCGATGGGTAAGCAACGGGCTAGGCATTTGGCCACTCGACCGTGACGTCTGCGACGTCCGGGGATCGCTCCATCTCACGCGCCTCCAGCCCGAAGTGCGGCGCCGCACCACTCCGGTGCGGGGCTTACGCCGTGGCGTTCCAACGTACGCGGCACGCGACTTGCTTAACCTCCTACGGACAGCGCCGCATCGACGTGCGCGATGCTCGCCAACGCCGCCACCACGGGCAACCAGCGTGTTGCAAATGCACGGCGCGTTCCATGGTCCTTTTCCGAAAGGGCACCATGGCATAACACTTTGAAACGAAAGAGCTTATGGTAGAACGAACGGCCGGCGCCCGGATGCGACGCGGAACGCGGGCCCTAGCAGGCTCAAATATCGGGAGTCGTACCCTGTATTTCCGGAAACGTCGCCCGGCGTGATCGCCCAGCGCCGCGTAGCGACACACGTCGTGTATCACCTTCGAAGCGCTTGGTGTGTCGGCGATTGCATGATTCCTGGTTTTTCAGGAGCGCCGCGTGTGCGAGCCTGGCGCCGGCTGGCTTCGTCCGCGCGTCAGAACCGACCGCCGAACGCCCGCATCACCCCCGGTCCCCACACCACGCCACGCTGGACCCGCGCAGGCCTGCCCTGAACATGCTATGAGCCCCCGGCGTCCGGGCAGGCCCCGGACGGGTGACGGCGTCCGCCGTGCGCTGCGGTCGTTTGCTCGGTCGCGGCCGTGGCGCCGGTCGCCTGCGCAAGAGCGCCCGGCACGTGCCTTGGCCCGACGACGTGGGCGTGGTCGCGATTCCGCCGTCCCAGGGGGCCGCACAGGCCACGCGCCGCCGTGGGCGGGCCACCATTTCATCAAGGGGGGGCTTGCAGAGACACTCGTTTTGTCCGAATATGCTGTCGGGCGGTCGGGCTTCGGCGGTCGCGTGTCGACCGGCCGGGTGGTGTGCCCGAGCCCGCGTCCGTGGCTGGGCGGTGCGTGCAGGCTGGTGTGGCGAGTTTGGTCCGGTTGGGTGCGGCGGAATCGTCCGGTAAGGCTTGTCAGCGTGCCGACGGGTCCCTATACTTTCGCATGGCGTGGTGCCTTCCGCCGGGGCGGGTGGCAACGGTGGTTGGGGGTGTACCCCGAGGAACACTGGAGCTGAGGTATGCGTTCTCGATTTCGCAGAACGGTGGGCGTAGCTGCCTTGCTTGGGGCCGGCGGTTTTCTCATGGCGAGTCCGAATACGGCGTGTTTGGGGTTCGCGTTGGAGAACCTTACGACGTCGGTAGACTTTTGCTTTATTTTTGACTGCCAGTCGGGGGTGCTCGGCGGCACGATCCAGCCGTGTGACATCGGGTTCAATGACAACCCGAACCAGGTGTCCGGCTCGCTGTTCCAGGATTGTCCCGCCCTGGATGCACCACTCGACGATTTTCCGTTAGGACCGTGATGGCGCGACTGCGGCCCTGCTCCCGCACCGCGGGGGCTGGCCCGGGCGTCGATGACGTACACGGCCGGAGGGCCGGACACCGGAGACACACTATATGATTCCTCGCTTCAAGACACGCGGGTCCCGGATTGCGGCTGCGGGGGCGCTGGTGCTGGCCGCGTCGGTGTTCCAGCTTCCGTCGTGTGCGCAGGTCCTCACCGTGTTCGACCCGTGCGGAACCATCCTGGGGAGTTGCGCTCCGGGCGCGCTTCAGCTCCTGTTCGCCGACGTGCCGGACTTTGACGTAGACCCCACGTGCACGATTCCCGGCGGCTGCACGAATCAGACGTTGCCGTCGGACATCCCGTTTGTGAGCCCGTTTTCGCAGGTCGGCGGGCAGCCGTAGGTCCGGCCGTGTAGATCCGCCAGCGCGCGGATGCCACACCGATTGGGGGCGTGACGGGCCCGCGGCAACCGTAACGCTGGCTGTTGGGATGCAGCGATGACCCGTACGCGGCGCGGGCGATCGGAGGGAGTCGCCCCTGGTCCTCTGGGCGGCGCGTGCAACCCCTTAACGCTCCATCGCAGAATACCGCTTCGGGGGAGATGCTGCGGCGCTGACACGCATTCCGGCGCGGTCGAAGCGGCGTCGCCCGGCGCGCGGGTACGTTACGCAGGCAGGGCCGGCTTCACATCGTTTCGCACGGCTGCGTGTCGCGATGCTGCTCGTGGCCTCGCCTCGACGGGTCCGGCTCCTTGTCGCCGGGGTGGTTGTCTCGGCGCCTCATCCCACGAGGCGTGCGTCCCCAAGCCCTTCGCTCACGGTCTGGGTTCGGAACGACGGTGGTCCGCGTCGGTGCTGCGTCGGACCATTGACGCGTGCCGTGCCGACGCGTAGAGTCGGGGCGCTGTGTGGCGCGGGTTTCGGAACGGCATCGTGCGTGCCGCAAGGCGGGTAGCCGTGTGTACCAAGCTGACGGTAAGGCCGACGTGTTTGCGATTATTTCGGATATCCACGGGAATCTCGAGGCGTTGGAGGCCGCGCTGACGGAGATCGACGCCCGGTCGATCAAGACGATTTTCTGTCTCGGCGATGTGGTCGGGTACGGCGCGAGCCCGCGCGAATGTCTGGACCGGGTGATCGATCGGTGCGCGTTGACGCTCTGCGGGAACCACGACCACGCGGTGTTCTATGAGCCGACGAACTTCAACGTCGGGGCGGAGCGGGCCGCCTACTGGACCCGACAGGTACTCGAGGACGAGCCGAACAAGACCCGCCGTGACAAGCGCTGGGACGTGCTGGGCCGGTTGCCGATCCGGCACGAGGCGCATCAGCTCCTCATGGTACACGCGTCGCCGCGCCGGCCCGTGAATGAGTATCTCTTTCCGGAAGACGTATACACGAACCCGTCGAAGATCACGGCGAATTTCGAGCGTCTTACGGATGACCACATTGCATGCGTCGTCGGGCACACGCATGTCCCCGGTGTCTTCCTGGACGATCCCTACTTCGACCCTCCGGACGAGCTGCCGGAGATGAACATCTATTCGATCACCGCGGACGAGAAGGCGATCATCAACGTCGGCAGCATCGGGCAACCGCGGGACCGCGATCCGCGGCTTTGCTTTGTCGTCGTGTACGAGAAGGGCGAAGCGCCTCAGGGCTATGAGCCGCCCGAGGTCGGGCCCGATGAGCCGTGCACCACCGTCGAGTTCATCCGCCTCGAATACGACATCGAGAAGGCCGCCCGGAAGATTTACGACGTTCCCGATCTCGACGACTTCCTGGGCGCGCGCCTGTTCGAGGGCCGGTAGCGATCTGCCGGCGGGGGTGGCGCCCGTCCGATGGCACCACACGAATGCACAAGGACACGTTTCGCAATCTGCTGATCGCCGTGGCGATATTCTGCGGCGTGATGCTCGTGGGGCCCATGCTGGTCCGCCCGCCCAGGCCCGCCGGTGACGCCGCGCAACGGTCCGGCGATGGCGGCGCGGACCATCGCGGAATGGATTCGAGCGCCGCGACGGCGGGGCGGGGCGACGTCACCGCGCCGCCCGGCACCGGGTCGACCGAAGCCGCGGCGGCGCCGGGCGGCGCGCGCGCGCCGGCGGTCGCCGTGACGTCCGCCGATGCCGGCCCGGCGTCGGCGGGTCTGGACGTAGCCGCCTCGGATCGGGTCGTGACGCTCGATCTGGGCGCGGCCCCACCGGTCGACGACGGCGGCAGCTTCGCACGGCGTGATGCGACCGAAACCGGGACTGACGCGTCATCCGACCCGTACCGCATACACGTGCGGGTTTCCAATCTCGGCGGCGGGGCGATCGAGTCGGCCACGACCACGGACCATCGCGAACACGTCACGGGTGACGAGCGGTACAGACTGCTCGACGTGGTGGAGGCGTCGGACGGATCGCGTTTCCGCTCCCTGGCCGTCGACAAGATCGACGTGGACGGCGTGAACATCGCGCTGCGGCGGCAGCCATGGCACGTCGTGGACCCGGGGGTAACGGCATTCGCCGGGGCGGAGGCGTCGGGTGAGCGTGTGGCGTTTTCGGTCGACGTGACCAAGGAGGGTCGGCCGATCCTGCGCCTGACGCGGACGTGGACGTTGCCGAAGCAGGCTCGCGCGACCGGCCGCCACGACCTTCGATCGGATCTGGTGGTGGAGAACCTTTCCGACGTTGCGCACGACGTGGCGGTTACGTACCGGGGGGGCATCGGTGTTCGGCGGATCAACACCCGGATGGATGAGCGCGCGATCGATGTGGGGATTCGCACGGGCGATCGGCTCGTGGTCACGCGTAAGCACCACCGCGACATCACGAAGAGCGCCGACGGGACGCTGTCGTTGTACAAGCGCGCGGGGAGCGCGTCCGGTGAGGTGTTTTCGTGGGGGGCGACGCAGAACACGTATTTCACCTGCACGGTCGCGCCGCTGGCCCCGGATCGGACCACGGACGCGAGGAACCTCGCGTCCGTGACCGCGATCGACGCGGACGGTGACGAGGGGACGATCGACGATACCGTGCTGGTGTTCGGCACGGTGGTGGAGCCACTCGCGCCCGGCGCCCGGCGCGCGTATCCGGTGGACGTGTACCTGGGCGACAAGGACCCGCAGGCGTTCAAGACCGTCGCGCCGTATGTCGCGCGGGACTACTACCAGCAGATTTCGCAAGACTTCGGGTTCTGCACGTTTACGTTCCTCGTCGAGTTCATGGTCTGGCTGCTTGCGCTGCTCCACGGCGTTGTCGCCGACTATGGCGTGAGCATCATCATCCTCGTGCTCATCGTGCGGGCGCTGCTACACCCGATCACGAAAAAGGGCCAGGTGAGTATGGTTCAGGCGCAGCAGCGGATGGGCGAGCTGCAGCCGCGGATGGAGGAGATCAAGCGGAAATACGCGAACGACCGGGCGCGCCAACAGCAGGAGCAGATGAAGCTGTTCAAGGAAACCGGCGTGAATCCGGCGAGCAACTTCCTCGGTTGCGTGCCGATGGCGCTGCAGATGCCGATCTGGATCGCGCTCTACATCAGTCTCAGCCACAACATCGGCATGCGGCACGAGCCGTTTTTCTACGGGCTCACGTGGATCAACGACCTGACCACGCCGGATAAGCTGTATACGTTCGCGAAGCCGTTCAAGCTTCCGCTGCTGGGCGAGATTCCGAGTTTCAACCTCATGCCGTTCTTGCTCGCGGTGTCCATGTACACCCAGCAGAAGCTCATGCCGAAACCCAAGCCGAATCCGAACATGTCCGAACAGCAGCGCCAGCAACAGGCCACGATGCAGGCGATGATGCCGATGATGAGCATTATGATGCTGTTTATCTTTTACAAGATGCCGAGCGGACTCAACATCTATATCATGGCGAGCTCGCTCTTCGGCGCGCTCGAGCAGGCCCACATTAGAAAACACATCCGCGAGCAGGAGGAAGCCGGCGCGCTCGACGCGCGGCATGCGAAGAAAACCGCCGGACCACTCAGACGCCTGCTCGCGGGCCTGCGGAAACCCCAGTGGGTTCAGCAACTCCAAAAAGCGGCGGAAGACGCGCAGAAGCTCCAGCGGTCCAAACCGCGGCGGTAGTACGCAGCCGCGCGCCGTCGGGGCGCTTCGCGGCATCGATCATGGGCTCGGGGCGGTGGACGGGAGAGACGCCGGTTGGGGCGCCGGCGCGTCGGTCGGCGGCCTTCGGAAGTGCCGGGCCCACCAGATGTCGAACCGCCGTTCCGCGTGGCGGAGGTCCTCGGCGAGCTCTTCGGCGCCTGGGCCGGTGTAGTGTTGTCTCGGGCGTGCACCGAGGATGACGTCAAGATCGAGCAGTTCGTCGCCGCGCAGGACGGTGAGTGTCATCGGCGCGCCGTCGCCGCGGCGCCGGATCTCGTCGACGAACGCCCGGCCGTGGCGTACGGTCTCGTCTTCGCGAATCGGCTCGCCGTCGACTTCGATGATAACGTCGCCGCTTTCCAACCCGGCCTGATCGGCGGCGAGGTCCGGGACGACGCCGACCGGGATGCCGATGTGTCCATCCTGGATGCGCGGGTCGTTCATCGACGTGTACACATCGCGACGGTGCAGCTCCACGCCCAAGAAGCCGTTGTGGCGAAATACCTGGTGATAGAGGTAGGCGTCGTTGACGATGCGCTCGACGCGGAGGCGGACCTCGAGATCGTCGGACGTGTGGTACGCGCGTCGCAACTGCTCGAACGCGGGCGGACCGATGTGTTGCAGGGACCGATGGGCGGCCTCGCGGTCGCGGTATGACGGCGCGCCGAGCTGCCGGATAAGCCGGTCGATACGTGCGGTCGTCTCGCGGTCGACGGGCGCCGGAACCATGTCGTCCAAACCCAAGACCGAAGTCGATGGCGCCGGGTCGCGATGCGTCGCGCCAGGGGCCGGAGGAGGGTCCACGCCGGGTGCGAGCGCCTGCACCGCGGTTGAAGTCATCGGTGGACGCGTCGAAAACGGGTGCGTTTCCGCCGGTTCCAGGTCTGGTTGCACGAGCGCGGCGGATGCGACGAGTACGATGAACACAGCGGGATGCGGCGTGTCGATCATGTCGGGCAGTCCTTCATGCCGTGGCCTGGTGGCCGGACCAGCGTACACGAGGCCGAATCACCGCCGCACAACCTGCTCGCGGGTACGAGGTTGCGTAGCGCCCGGGGTGCCGACCACCGAAGCGTTCGGGCGATCAAGGGTCCGTAACAACCGTCCCTCCCCTGCGGCCGGGGTTCGGACAAGCCGTGGTCCGCGTCGGTCTTCGGACGCACGCTACAACAGATCGCGGAGCGCGCAACACACCGTGTCAACATCTGCTTCTGTAAGCGCGTGATGAAACGGTAGCGCTATCGTTCGCGCCGCGACGTTCTCGCATACCGGGAAATCGCCTGGCCGGAACCCGAACCGCTCCACATACGGCGGCTGGAGGTGGATCGGCTCGAAGTAGTTGCCGCACCCGATACCGCGTTCGCGCAGCGCGTTGAGGATCCCGTCCCGCCGACCATGATCGTACGCGTCGGCGAGCCGCACGACGAACACGAACCAGCTCATAGCCACATCGGCGTGGACCCGCTGCATGACGATCCGCTGCTCGTCGGCGAGCCGGGCGCGATACCAACCGGCGACGCGCTCCCGCGCTGCCAGGATCTCGTCAATCCGGCTTAGCTGTACGAGCCCGAGCGCGCATGGGATTTCCCCGAGCCGGTAGTTGTACCCGAACCGCACGTGCGAGAGCCAACCCGCGTCCGGCTCGCGTCCCTGATTCCGCAGGGAGCGGGCGCGTTGCGCGAGTTTTGCGTCGTTCGTGACGATCATGCCGCCTTCGCCGGTCGTGATCTGCTTGTTCGGGTAGAATCCGAACACGCCGGCGTGCCCGAGCGATCCGGCCCGGCGGTTGCGGTATCGCCCGCCGAGTGCCTCGCAGGCGTCCTCGATGACCGGCAGGGCGTGCCGCGACGCGACGGCGGTGATCGCATCGAAGTCGGCCACCTGACCAAATACGTCGACCGGGATGATCGCCCGGGTCCGCGGCGTCACGGCTGGTTCGATCCGCCCGGGATCGAGGTTCCAGGTATCGGCGTCGATGTCGACGAACACCGGCGTCGCGCCGGCCATGACGATGCAGTTCGCCGATGCGATGAACGAAAACGGCGTCGTGATGACCTCGTCACCCGCACCGACGCCGACCGCGAGCGTAAGCATGTGCAGACCCGCCGTGCCGCTCGAGCACGCGACGGCGTGGGCGGTGCCGCAGTACGCGGCGAACGCGGCTTCGAATTCGGCGAGCTTGGGGCCGAGGCTCAGGTGCGGCGTCTTGAGGACGGCCACGACGGCGTCGATTTCCGCCTGGGTGATGTCGGGGCGTGCGAGGTGGATCTGGTCCTGCATGGTACGTTCCGGGTGCGGTCCGACGGCGCGGCGAACGAGCTCCGCGCCGGGCGCCGGCGGCGGCATTATAGTATCGGTCGCGCCTGGTCGATACGCCGTTAGCGGACCTGATGGGCTTTTTGGGAACGGGACATGGGTACAACAGCCACACGCCGACCGGCGACGTCGAAGTCGAGATCGAAGTCGAAGTCGTCCTCGGGCGACCGGCCATCAACACGGAGGTCGCCATTGTCCGATAAGGAACTTCTCACGGCGATCCGGTCACGCGCGGCCCGCGTCGGCATCGTCGGCATGGGCTATGTCGGGTTGCCGCTGATGCGCACGTTCTGCGCGGCCGGTTTCGAGTGTCTGGGCTTCGATATCGACGAGACCAAGGTCGCGCGGCTCAACAACGGCAAGAGCTACATCAAACACATTCCGTCGTCGCTCATCCAGAAGGTGGTTGCGCAACGGCGGTTTCGCGCGACCGATGACCCCAAGGACCTGCGCACATGTCACGCGATTCTCATCTGCGTGCCGACACCGCTCACGAAAATGCGCGACCCGGACATGCGGTTCGTCGAGCAGACCGCGTGGATGCTCGCGGACCAGCTCCGTCGCGGGCAGCTCATCGTATTGGAGAGTACGACCTACCCGGGCACGACGCGGGAGCTCGTGACGCCGATCCTGGAAACGAGCGGGCTCAAGGCCGAGCGCGACTTCTTCGTCGCGTATTCTCCGGAGCGGGAAGACCCGGGGCGCAAGGACTTCAGCACGGAGACCATCACCAAGGTCGTCGGCGGCATCGGACCGCGGAGCCTGAAGGTCGCCCGCTCGCTCTACGGCGCGGGGATCAGCGGCGTCGCGCCGGTGTCGAGCTGTGAGGTGGCCGAGGCGTCCAAGATCCTCGAAAACGTCTACCGATGCGTCAACATCGCGCTCATCAACGAGCTCAAGATGCTATTCGACCGCATGGGGATCGACGTGTGGGAGGTCGTCGGCGCGGCTGCCACGAAGCCGTTCGGGTTCCAGCCGTTCTATCCCGGGCCCGGGCTCGGTGGGCACTGCATCCCGATCGACCCGTTCTACCTGACGTGGAAGGCCAGGCAGTACGACATGACGACGCGGTTCATCGAACTCGCCGGGGACATCAACACGTCGATGCCGCAGTACGTCATCGACCGGGTCACCGGGGCGCTCAACGGGCGCAAGCGGTCGGTGCGCGGCTCGAAGATCCTCGTGCTCGGGCTCGCGTACAAGAAGGACGTGGACGACCTCCGCGAGTCGCCGTCGATCGAGCTCATCGAACGCCTCCGCGCGCTCGGCGCCAAGGTCGACTACAACGATCCGCACATTCCGCGTACGCCCGCGCAACGCGAGCACAACCTGGGCATGACGAGCAAGAAACTCACCGCCACCATGTTGAAGACGTACGATTGCGTGCTCATCGCCACAGACCACTCGGCGTATGACTACGACTGGATCGTTCGTCACGCCAAGCTCATCGTGGACACGCGCAACGCGACGGCCAACGTCAAGCAGGGTCGCGGCAAGGTGTTCAAGGCGTAGGGGCCGGCCGAAAGCCGCGTGGCGCGATGCAACTCCGTGTCTTGACCGGCGAGATGCCGGTGCCACACGCGCTGGTACCAGACCCGCGCGCTGGGGACGCACGCCTACAGGCGGCCCTGGGCGCGGAGCGTTCTGGCGGCGCGGCGGATGAGGCGTGTCGTGCGCTTGAGTCTCGCGGCGCGGGCGGCGTTGCGTGCCTGGGTGTGCTCGGCGGGGATGAACCGGCCCCTGCACTGCCGGCAATAGCGTCGCGTGTCGGCCTCCAGCGCGGAGACGACGGCCGGGTAGCCGCAGTGCGGACACAACGCGTACATCGGCGTCACGAGTCGACCCCCCAAGCCCCGTGCGGTGGCCCACGCCGCCCCGTGAGGCGAAGTCGAGACTACCGCTCCGGCGGCGGATGACCGCGGGCGGCTATTGGCGGGCGCCCACGGTCTCCATGAGAAGCAGCACGGCGTCCTGTGTGCCGTACGGCATGACGTCCACGGAGAGCGGCCCCTGCATGAACTCCTGATCGGTGAGGAACACATCGGCGGCCGACTGATCGTCCATGAGCGCTCGGTCGTCGTCGACGTGGTTGAGTCCGAGCAGATGACCCGCCTCATGCGCGGTGACATTGCCGATCGCCACACCCAACTCGTCCGCCGTCGGGACGTCTCCGAAGACCGAGGGCGTGAACGATTCCGCATAGATGATCGCGTCGTCGCAGAAGTCGGCGTTGTAGAGATCGACGGACTCGGCTTCACCGAACGCCACGTCATTGAAGCCACCGATGAACAGCGTGGAGACCTCCACGCCGGTGGGTACGGGGCCGTCGTCGCTCGTGATGACGACCACGTTGAATCGCTCGAAGTTCTGCTCGACCGTCTCGCGGATCGACGCCTTCACGACGGCCGTCTGCCCCTGGTAAACGAGCGAGATGTCGGCGGCGTTAAACGGATCGAGCGTGGCCGGTCCGAGCGCCGGCGTGGCGATCGTGCCGCCGGCATAGTCGAGCAGCAACACCTGGGCCACGGGCTGCGGCACACCGACATCGGGTATGAGCGTCAGGATCATGTCGTAGTTGCCGGTAAACGTACTCCGCGCGGCGAACGCGGAGTGGGTCACGACGAGCGTGTAGTCGTCACCGTCATGCCGGATGATGAAGTCGCCGTATGAATCGAGGAACCGACCCGCAGGGCCGCCGCGGTCGTCGTTGGCGAACACGAGGCGGTTCTGGTCGTCGAACACCGCGATCGAGACGTCGAGCGGCGAGTTCGCCGTCTGTGCGTCGATGATGAGCCTGTCGCCGGCCGACAGTGGGCCGAGGGTGACGATGTCCAGCTCGCCGATGCGCCCGACGTTGCCTTTGAGCGACGCGGTGCCGTTCGGGCCGAAAGACACCACCGTCGTATCGACGAACACGCCGTTCCCGCCCGACCCGCCGCCGATGCCGCATCCCGCCGTTACGACCGGCAGCGCCGCGGCGATTGCGGCCAGCACCGCGCGCGGTGGTCGGAACCCGTTACGCCCACCCGACGGCCCGAAACGCCGCGGCCCGCGCGCCGTGCGGCGACCGCGCGCGCCCTGTTTGCGAAACGTCGGCACGTCCGTCGTGAAGCGTTGCGCCACGTCGCGGATCAAGGCGGACTCAACCCCGTTGTGGATCCGGGTGGGCCTACCCCAGTGGCACGTCAGCGTGGACCTGGCCCGGTGGCACGCCGGCGTGGACGCAGTCCTGTTGCGGGTCCGGGTAGACGCGGTCCCATCGTGGACCGATCGTAGGCATGCACGGCGTGTCCTGCAACTGCCGGCGCGGGTCGGTCCCCGCCACGTGAACCGGTGCGAGCGAGCGTACATCATGGGGCCGGTGTCGCGCATGGTTGCAGGGTTTCGATCGAAGGCTACCGGGACTCCGGCATGAGCGAACACGTGCTCAGGCGGACTTGCTGGCGAACCGGCGGCCCGGCGGGTGTATGGCGGCGTCTCGCCGCTGGGGCCGACGACTTTTGTAACACAACGTCCGGGTCGCCGCCGACGGTCTCGAGCAGCGTCTGGGCGGCATCCTGGAACCCGATCGGAAACACAACCGAGAAGAGCGGTGATCGCGTGAACCGTTGCGCGGTGAGCAGGTCGTGAAGGCTCGCGGTCACGTCCATGATGCCGGCCGGGTCGGCGGTGTGCTGGAGGCCCAGCAGGTGGCCGATCTCGTGGCTCGCGACGTTCGCCAGCGCCTGCGCGATCTCCTCGATGGTGGGATCGAGCGGCGTGAACGCGCTGAACGTATCCGTGAACACGATGGCTTCCTGGTCGTCGGTGCCGTTGAACTCATCCACACCCTCCGCAACGCCGAGCAGCGCCTCGTCGAACGCCCCGAAATAGAGTCGGCTCATGTGTCCGTCGTAGATGTCGCCGTCGCTCGTCGACAGGATCACGACGTTGAGCCCTTCGAAATGATCGCGGATGTCTTCGACGATCCGTTCCGCTTCGACATCCAGCGCACGCCGAATCATCACCTGGCCTTCGGCGGCGGCGGCGCCCACTTCTGCCTCGGCGCGAACCTGGCGCGACGCGAGATCGCCATCCTCTTCGAAGAGC
>JBHHVO010000044.1:0-13834 GCA_046754365.1 Phycisphaerae bacterium
CCCCCAACGATCGCCGCGTGAGGCGGCGGTGCCCGATCCGGTGCGCCGCGAGTTGATCTTGCGCCCGGAGTCCGCCGCGGCACCCGACGCCAACGGTGCGGGACGGACGCGCGGATCCATCGAGCCGGCCTTCCATTCCCTACCCTTGCTCTGTGCAAGCATCGGGCACCCACGCAATTCCTGGGCGAGGTCCTGCGCATCGACAATACGAGCGTTGTTGCGAGCCGAGGGTAGCGCTCCATTCACTGTTTACGGAAATACCGCGAACAACACCACGTCCCCACAACGGGAACGAAACACGATACTATACCGACACAACTTGAATCAGCACATGGCGGGCTCAGGGTCAATACGCAGCAGCGTGAGCGGAATCATTTGTGTTCAGATGATCGGTATCGGCGTAATAATACTACAACGCTAAGAAACCGCGCCCGACATCCACGGTGTCGATCCCGCGGCATCGGAATTGCGGAATGCAGGCCTTGCGTGCAGTCACTGCAGAACGCGGCGCAACGAGATACGCGATCCCATTGGAAACACGGGATCATTCTACATCACGGCTTCCGAATGCAACATCGGCGTACTAACCCCCCGTCGGTCGATAGCCCCAGTACAGCCGCGGGTGGTCCCAGACGATAGCCCCATTGATGAAGTCGTGGTCGGTGACCAGGTCGTCGGCGACGAAGTGGTCGCCCGAGCCGTCCAGGTATAGGAAGTTCGCGTAGTCGCCATGGAACCGACCGCGGGCGCCGTCCGCGTTCCATGGGTTGCGCCAATACATCGTCGCGACGTCGCGCGGCGAGCCCCGCATGGAATTCGGCCCGATGTCGAACATGAGCACCGTATACGGCGTACGTATGAACTGCACGGCGCGCAACGGCCGTTCACCCTGGTCCGGGAAACCCGGCGTGTCGACCGAACCCTCCGGAGCAGTTCCCATGCCGTCCAAAACCTGATTCATGCCGTAGTGAAACTGATTCTTCCCGCTGTCGCTCCTGTATGCGTCGGTGAGGTTCTTGGATGGGCATATCCAGACGTGCATCGCCGGGAACGTCTCGATGGCTTCGTTCACGCCCTCGACGTCCTTATACGCCGGGATGTCCAGGTACGGCGGCAGCTCGTTGTACCATGTGCCGGGTTTGTTGACGCCGGTGTTCTCGCCCGTGCCGTGCGTGCCCTCGGTCGGCAGGTAGTCGCCATGGTCGTCCCGATACATCTGGAACGCGATGCCCCACTGCCGCAGATTGCCCTGGCAGATCATCCGCCGCGCGCGCTCCCGCGCCCCGCTGAGCGACGGCGCAAGAATCGCGAGCAACAACACGATGACGCCGATGACCACAACGATCTCGAGCAATGTGTTGCCGCGCCTGCGGTCGGCGCTCCGAGTGCGCCGTACCGCCTGGTGGCGTGTTGTTCCGGCGTGCATGGCCATGCGTCTATCGGTCCACGCGTGACAGGACGTTCGGGTCGCGCCCTGTCTACACGCAACCGCGCTCAACCGCAAGCGGGTGGCGACCGTCAGTACGCGTCCGAGGACCGGCGCCGACCGCGGCTGTTCCGAACCCCGACCCTCGGCGACGGACCTTCGCAGCGCACGCTCAACGCGCATCCTGGTGCCCCGTCGCTTCTCGGTCGATCGAGCGGGCCGAACCGGGCAGCGAGCGGTTTCTACGCGCCGAGCACGACGCTTCTCCCCCCCGCTCCCCCGCGGCGGCGGCTCGGATTATCCGTCGAATCACGTGCGACTGAAGCGCTAGTGAAACCGGACGGATGCGCACACGAGGTCGAACACGCGGTATAGCGCTCGATTCAGAGACACCCCGTTGGTCGTGAGCGACACGATGATCGCATCGCCGGACGCCAGCACGGTCGCGCGCGCGACGGCTGTCTCGGTGCCGTTCATGAGCTCCACGGCGTCAAGCCCGCCGAGTCGCTCCCGCTGCGGCCTGCGGAAGCCCTGACCGAAGATGCGTTGCAGCGGACCCGACCGGCGCGCCAGCGCGTCGCGACACACGTCGAGCGGGTCGGTTCTTGGTTCGAGCCTCATGTGGCGGGCCTCGAACACGGCCAAACCACCGCCGGGCGTGCGGCGTACGTACTGATACGACGCGTGGACGGCGTTGGCGTCGGTTTCGGCGTGGCCGAAGCCTGCGGGCGGCCGGAACGACGCAGGCCACCCCGGGGGGCGCACGCGGTCGCTCAGGAGTTGACCGGCCCGCGTCCAGCTCAAGCCCAGCGCCATCCCGGTCACCACCGCCAGGAGCGCGATGCTCGAGACGCGCGTGCGGCGGTGGACCGCGGGCACGGTAACGTTGTACAGTTCGGCGCGCATCGGGGCTGCATGCTAGCGCGGCGCCGCCGATCCGGCAACCGATCGGGGGTGCGTTGACCCGGTGCCCATGAGCCCGTAGAGTGATCGACCGAGTGCGCCCGCCGCATCCTGTGGACGCGCGGTCTGGCGGTTGATCGTCCTTGGCCTGCAACGAGGTAGTCGCAGCGCGTCATGGGTGAAGTTTCTGCGTTCGATGACTTCAGGCGATTCTTCCTTCGGGGCATAACGGCCCTTTTGCCGACACTTTTGACGATTGCGGTCCTGATCTGGGCGTACCGGCTCGTCAACGATTACGTCGGCGTGTACGTCACGCGGAGCCTGCTCTTTGCGTGTTCCTTGATCTCCGTGGAACCGGCGCTCGACTGGATCGATGAAGACAACGACCCGATCCGGTTCGGCCAGCCAATCGACGATTGGGACGCCGACGGCCGGCGCCTCACCGTTGAGTACCGCACGATCCACCATGACGCCCTCCGGAGCACGGACCCGGTCGTTCGGGCACGAGCGGTCCGCGCCCGGGGCGAGGCGCTCTGGCAGATCGCCGCCGCCAAGTACCACCTGCACTTGGTCGGTTTCGTGATCGCGATCATTCTTGTATACTTCGTGGGTATTTTCCTCGCCAGCTTCATCGGACGGGCGTCCTGGCGGGTGGCGGAGCGCCTGCTCTACCGCGTGCCACTCATCCGGGCCGTCTATCCGAATATTAAGCAGGTGACGGATTTTTTACTGTCGGACAAGGAATATGCGTTCTCGAGCGTCGTGGCGGTGCAATACCCGCGGAAGGGGTGCTGGTCGCTGGGGCTTCGTACCGGCGGCGGCATGCCCAGCATGCGCCGGCACACATCGGCGGATCTCGTAACGGTATTCGTGCCGAGTTCGCCCACACCAGTGACCGGGTACGTCGTGCAGGTCCCGCGGGAGGACGTCGTTGAACTCAAAATGTCGATCGACGAGGCGTTGCGGTTCACGATCAGCGCGGGCGTGATCGATCCCGACGTCGCGCTCAGCGCTGTGCCGCGTAAGGATGCTTGACCCGGCGGGGCGCCACGATCGCACCCGATCGCTAACGCCGGGCACGAACCAAGGACGGAGGTGGGGCCGTGCAGATTGTGGTGACAGGGCGGCACGTGGAGGTGCCGGATGACGTACGCAGCTACGCCGAGGAAAAGGCCAGGAAGCTGCGCCGGTTCTACAACCGGATTCAAGCCATCGAGGTCGTGTTCGATCACGAGTCGGAGCAGTTCCGCGCCGAGATGTTGGTCCGGGTCGATCGGCAGGAGACGTTCGTCGCAAGTGATTCCGGCGCCGACACGTTCGCGCTCATCGACATCGTCGTGGACAAGCTGGAACGCCAGCTCATCAAGTGCAAAGAGAAACGCCGGAATCACAAACACGACGGCAAGGTCGACGAACTGCATGGGACGTAACCTCGGACCGTGCCGCCGTCGCCCGATCGGGGCGGATGGTGCCCTGGCGGCGCCACACGGATCGCACCGCCGTTGAGCAGGCCGGTTTCGTGGTGTGCCACGGGCGCGTGGGAGGCGCTGGCGCCCCCTCCGTACCAACCGTTTGGTTCTCCGGGCCCAGGCCCGGCGGCGCGCGATAGATGAACATGAAACTCGCGGATTTGATTCACAAGGACTCGATCATCCCGGAACTGGCGGCCTCGGACCGCAACGGGGTCTTGCGGGAGATGGTTCAGTCGCTCGCCGATCACGGGGCGATCGACCCCGCCGACGCGAAGGCGATCGTCGAGTCGGCCATCCTGAGGGAGAGCCAGGGCAGCACGGGGTTCGGCAAGGGCGTGGCCGTACCGCACGTTAAGCACGCAAGCGTGAAGGCGATGACGGCCACGATCGGGAGGTCGAGTGAGGGGGTGGACTTCGCCGCGCTGGATCGCGCTCCGGTCTACACGATCGTGCTGCTCTTGAGCCCGCTTGACGAACCCGAGGCCCACTTGGCCGCGATGGAGCGCATCTTCAGACATCTGCAGCGTGACAACTTCCGCCGCTTCCTTCGCCAGGCCGAGTCCAGGGACGCGATCGCGTCGCTGATCGCGGAAGCGGATGAAGTGGAGGACGGCTAGCCGCACCTTTCGTGGTGTCGGCGCGGTACGGCCATGCGGCCGGGAGATCCATAACGATTGTCCGGGGACATGCCCCACGCCACGCGCGAGGTAACGGTCCGCAACAAGGAGGGCGTGCATGCCCGTCCGGTAATGCGGTTCGTGGATCTGGCGTCGAAATACCGGGCGCAAGTGTCCGTGACGAATGTCTCGCGCGGCGGTGAGAAACTGGACGGCAAAAGCGCGATGCACCTGATGCTGCTTGAAGCCGTGCAAGGCAATGTGTTGTGCGTTGAGGCGACCGGCGACGACGCCCAGCAGGCGGTCGACGCCCTGGTCGCACTGGTCGAGGCGGCATTTCACATGCCGCGGCCGGATGCGTCGACCTAGTGTTGTGTCACGCATAATCTTGCGGGTTGGGTACCCCGTAGCTCCGGCCGCGGGGACGCAAAAGGCAGGCCGGGTTGGCGTCCCCCACCTCTAACGACATGGGCCACGCACTCTGCCCCACCCGCGGATTCAAGGCTGACCGTACACCAGCGGCACATCAACCCTTGGGTTTCTGGTAGGATGCTCGTCGGTATGGACGCCACGGCAGCGCCTGCGGTTCCACCCCCCTACCGGTGTGCGTGCGCCGCCAGCGCGTCGCACGAGCGTACCCGCGACCGCGAGCGGGCAGCGGCGCGCGGCATCCGGGCGACGCGGACCGCGCGGCTAGAGAATCCACACCGCGGCTGCGATCCGGCTGCGCGGCTCGTGTTGTGGCGGCACCTGACAGGCGTTGGGCACACTGACGGGCGGGGAGCCGGGCGGGGCACCGCGACGCGCCGGACGGGGCCGCGGTAGGATTCGCCGCCGCGGCTTGGCGGCGCGGCCCACTTGCGCTGCGTCCGCGCTTTGGCGTATGTGCGACGGTGCGTGTCGCGGTCGCGTGCCGAACGACGACGCCAACACAGGGAGCGCTTGGTCTATGGACATCCTTCGCGGCATCGCGGTGGCGCCCGGTGTGGCGATCGGGCCGGCGGTGATCCTCGATGCCGAGGATTATCGCATCCCGTACCGCACCGTGTCCGCGTCCGGCGTCGGTCGCGAGCTGGAGTGCCTGGCCGAAGCGTTCAGATCATCGCTTGAGGAGTTGCGGGTCCAAGGGGACCGGTTGCGCCAACATCTCGGCCGCGACGCCGCCAATGTCTTCGACTGGCACGTCGGCGTGCTCAACGATGAACCGCTCCGGGCGAGCATCGAGACGCTCATCAAGGACAAGCATGCCGCCGCCGCGTACGCCACGAGCACCGTCATGCGCAACTATCAGCGCCGATTCATGCAGATGACCGATCCGCTGCTCGTCGAGCGGATGCGCGACGTGCAGGACATAGAGCGCCGGCTCCTGCGCAACATCCTCGGCGAATCACGCGAGGACCTGGCCCATCTCACGAAACCCGTCATCCTTGTCGCACACGACCTGACGCCGACGCAGACCGCCCAACTCGCCGAAACCAAGGTCATCGGCGTCGCGCTGGATGCCGGAGCGGCCACGTCCCACACCGCGATTCTGCTGAAATCGTGGGGGCGCCCCGGCGTCATCGGACTCAACGACATCGCGACACGGATCAGCGGCGGTGACACCGTCATCATCGATGGCACGAATCAGCTCGTCATCGCCGACCCGGCTGACGAGACGATCGAGGAATACCGCCGGCAGGAGGCGCTCTACGGCCGGCTCGCGCACGAGCTCGACGAGATCAAAGACCTCGAACCCGTCACACGCGACGGCGTGCGCCTGACCCTTTGGAGCAACATCGAGTTTCCCGCCGAGGCCGTCGTCGGGGCGCAGCGTGGGGCGGACGGCGTCGGCTTGTACCGCACCGAGTTTCTCTTTCTCCGGCCCGAAGGCGCACCGACGGAAGAGGAGCAGTTTCGGGCCTACAAGGAGGCGATCCTCGGCGCCGGGACCGGCATGGTGACCATCCGCACGTTCGATCTCGGCGCAGACAAGTACACCCAACAGAAAAGCTACGAACAGGAGCGCAACCCGATGCTCGGGCTCCGGTCGATCCGCTATAGCCTGCAGAACCTCGACATGTTCAAGGTCCAGCTCCGGGCGATTCTTCGTGCATCGGTCTGCGGCAACGTCCGCCTCATGTTCCCGCTCATCGGAAGCCTGATGGAGCTCCGGCAGGCGAAGATGGCGATGTACGACACGATGGAGGACCTCGAGGACGCGGGCATCGAGTTCCGGTCGGACATCCCCGTCGGCATGATGCTCGAGACGCCCGCGGCCGCCCTTCAGGTCAAGGAGTTCTGCCGCGAGGTCGCGTTCATCAGCATCGGCACGAACGACCTGATTCAATACCTGCTCGCCGTGGACCGGAGCAACGAACGTGTCGCGCGGTTGTACAGCGGGTCACACCCGGCCGTCCTTCGGGCCCTGCGTGACGTCATCCGGGCATGTACACACGCGGGTGTTGACTGTAGTCTATGCGGGGAAATGGCCGGGCAGCCCCTGTACACGCTGTGCCTCATGGGGCTGGGGCTGCGGCTGTTTTCCATGGCGCCCGCGAACGTCCCGGAGATCAAGAAACTGATCCGCCTGGCGACGATTCGCCACGCCCAGCGCGTGGCGCGGCGTGCCCTGAGCTTTGAAACGGAATGGCAGGTAACGAACTATCTGCGATCGGAGACGAAAAAGTTGCTGCCCGAGGATCCGGTGTGACTGCGACTCGGCGACGTTCGCCTCGGGAACGGAACTAAGGTACGACGCGCATCCGGCCCGACCGAACCACGCCGGGACGCGCCGCCGAAATGGATCAACACGGGGCAGGCGAACCGGGTGCGTCCGGCGAACGACACCGCGTCGCGTTTGCGTATCGCATGGACGGCGACATACGTTTCATCTCGCACCGGGATACGCTGCGGTTGTTCCAGCGCGCGCTGGCCAGGGCGCAGTTACCCGTGCGGTTCTCGGGGGGGTTCAACCCACAGCCGCGTGTCATGATCCCACTGCCCAGGTCCGTCGGCGTGGCCTCCGACGCGGAGTTCGTCGTCGTGGAGTTCACCCGCGACACGCAGCCGGATGCCGCCCGCCGCCGGCTGCAGGCACAAATGCCGGCCGGCATCGCGCTGCATGCTGCCCGACGCCTCGCCGGCGGTGAGCGACTCGAACCAGACATGGTGACGTACCACCTCGAACTGGACGGGCCGCCGCGCGACGAGGTCCGCGGACGCGTGCGCACCGTCCTCGAATCCGACGTCCTGAACGTGGACCGGACGGACCCGAAATCGCGGCGCGTACGCACGATCAACGTGCGGCCGTATATCGCCGACATGCGCGTGGACGACGACGGCGTCGTGTTTGTCCTGCACGTCACGGACCGTGGCACCGCACGCCCCGCGGAGATCGCTCAGTTGTTGGGATGTGATCCGGATTCGATCAACCACCGAATCCGGCGGATGGAAGTTAGATGGCGATAGAGGAAACCACGGGCGAAACGCCGGGGGGTCGCACGCGGAAGAAGGCCACGCGCACCCGCGGCCGCGCAACCGCGCGGAAGCGTAACGCCGGACGCGACAGCGCCGCGTCGCCCGGTCCCGACCACGCCGGGCACCCGGACACACCCACCGCTGGCGCGGCTCCGGCCTCCGCACCGCCCGCCAGTCAGGTCGACGTCGCGGACGTCCAGTCCACCCCAGCGACCCGTGCCGGCCATACGGCGTCCACCGAACCAACGCGGTCGCAGAAGACCCCCGCGCGTCCGGGCGCCGGCACCTCCAAGACCGAGGGCAAGGATGCCCCCGCGCCGACACGCAACAAACGCCGGGCCACGCCAGGCGCAACCCGTGACGGCCCCAACAAGACACCCAAAAAGAAGACCAAGAAAGTGAAAAAGAAGCCAGCCGCACGGGCACCCGAAGGTGCAGTGCCATCGGCCAGCGCCACAGCCGTCGCGCCCGCACCGGCCGACACCGAACTTCGACCCTCCAGGCCCAGGCGCGCAGCGCGCGCGAAAACCCGGAGGTCCACCGCCACCGACCCGGCACCAAGGTCCGGAACAGGCGACGCGCCGGCCGATCCCGCGGCACGCGGATCGGACGCCGGCACAACCGGGCCCGACGCCCCAACAACCCCGTCCGATGCAGCAGGGCGCCCGCCCGATCCGGTCAGTGGCGAGGACGCGCCGTTCGGCGCAGGCATTGACACGCCACTCGAACCACGCCGCGACGCTCCGCCGAAACGGGGCCGACGCTCCAGCGCGACCGCACGTAGCGCCACCCGCACGGACCGAGACCAACGGCCGACCCAGACACCCGCTCCGTCGCCAAGCGCCAACACGACCGACGCGTCGTCCACGACAAAAACGCCGCCCGCGCCGTCCAGAGGCAAGACGCGGCCGCGGACGGCGCCGCGACAGCGCAGCGCCGACGACGCCGCCGCATCCGCCCGCGCGGCATCGGCCCCCACTGCACCGACACAGGAACAAGACCGACACGAACCGGTCGCGCCCCGAACCAGGGGCCGCCGCCGTGAACGCGGTGGACGCCGTCCGGCCGACGACAGCCCGGCGGCGACGCGGTCCGAGGCGGGTGGTGACGCGCCCGACACGGGCCAACCGACGTCTCCCAAGCGTCAGCGCCAGCCGCGGCGCGGCCGAGGCGCCGCGAAGGCGACCCCAGCCGCGACGGACGCGGACACCGCCGACCCCGCAGCAACGGCACCGGCGTCATCGACTGCGACCAGGGCGGCGGAGGCGGAGCGGGTCGTCAGCGCCCCGGCCGATCTGCCGGCAAGACCCATCACCGACGCAGGCACGCGAGAGATGATCATCAACGTCTCGGCCGGCGATGAGTGTCGCATCGCGATCCTGCACGAGGGGCGGCTCGAGGAATTGTTCATCGAGCGATCCAGAACCCAGTCGCACGTCGGAAACATCTACAAGGGCCGCGTCGTGAATGTCGAGCCGAGCATCCAGGCGGTGTTCATCGACGTCGGGCTTGCGAAGCACGGTTTCCTCCACATCTCTGATGTCCAGCCGCAGTACTTTCCGAACCACAAGGGTGCGACCGAAGACGTCGGACGCAAAATCCCACGGCACAGTCGCCCGCCGATTCAGCAATGTTTCCGGCGAGGCGCAGAGGTCATCGTCCAGATCATCAAGGAAGGCGTCGGCACGAAGGGCCCCGCGCTCTCCACCTATCTCTCGATCCCCGGGCGCTTCCTGGTCATGATGCCCGGCATGAGCAAGCTCGGCGTGTCGCGCAAGATCGAGGACGACGACGTACGGCGACGCATGCGCGAACTCCTGTCAGAGTTGAAGCTCCCACCGGGCATCGGCTTCATCCTTCGCACCGCCGGCGTCGACCGCACAAAACGCGAACTGCAGCGCGACCTGAGCTACCTGCTTCGTCTCTGGGAGACCGTCGTCGGCCGGGTCAAGACAAAGCAGGCACCGTGGGAGCTCTACAAGGAGTCGGACCTCGTGACACGCACCATCCGCGACGTGTTCACGACCGACTTTCTCCGCGTCGTCATCGACAACCACGACGCCGTCGAGAAGGCACGCGAGTTCTTCCGCCTCGCGATGCCACGATCCAAGGTACGCATTCAGCACTACACCGAACGCGAGCCCCTGTTTCACCGATTCCGGATCGAGGAGGAGATCGAACGCGTCAACCGGCGAAAGGTCCCCCTCGCGTCCGGTGGATCCATCGTCATCGACTCCACCGAGGCCATGGTCGCCATCGATGTCAACAGCGGTCGCTTCCGCAGCCTCGCCGACGCGGAGGAAACCGCCTACCGCATCAACATCGAGGCGGCCGAGGAAATCGCGCGACAGCTTCGCCTGCGAGACCTCGGCGGGCTTGTCGTCTGCGACTTCATCGACATGCGCAGCGACACGCACAAACGGGCCGTCGAGCGAGAACTGCGCGACGCGCTCAAGCGACACAAGGAACGCGCACGCATCCTCAGGATGAGTGCGTTCGGGCTCATCGAGCTCACACGCCAGCGCCGCGGGCCCTCCATCAAACGAAACATCTACGAAGACTGCGCACACTGCAGGGGAAGCGGCGTCGTCAAAATGCTCGACTCCGTTGTCCTCGACATCCTGAGAACGCTCCAATTGGCCGTACACAACGCCGGCGTCCAGCGCGTCCAGGTCACCGCGTCCATCGAAGTCGCGTTCCAACTCTTGAACGAGAAACGCGCCGCCATCCACCAGATCGAGGCCGAAACCGGCAAGCGCATCGGTATTCACGGCGACGTGGGGTTTGCCAGCGATCAGGTCCAGTTCCTGTGTGAAGACGCGCTCGGCCAGCCCGTAACCGTCCAACCACTCATGCGCGCCGGTCGAGACGAGGGACCGGACCCCGACGCGGAACGCACACGCCGCCGACGGCCCCGAGGCAAAGGGCCCGCGTGGTGACACCGACACGAACGTGGACGCACGATGCCGCGCGAACCACACGCTACGTCGCCGTGGCTGTGACCACGTGCGTCACCGCCTGTCACATCGCCTGCAGGTCGGACAAGCCGCAACGCGCGGCCGCGCAGCCCGAACGCTTTCCCATCGAGTCCATCGGTCCGTTCCACCAGGCCAACGGCCATCTCGAGATGAACCAATACGACAAAGCCGCCGACATCCTCGCACGTCTCATGACCGCCACGCACGATGACCCGGCCGTGGTCGCCAACCTGGCGATTGCAAGCTTCGGCCAGCAGAACATGGACCGCGCGATCGAACTCGCCAGACGCGCGGCCGCGGCGGCGCCAGACCACGTCGACATTGCGCTCGTCCTTGCGTCTGTGCTGCTCGCGACGGGCGCAACCGACGAGGCCTCAGCCGTGCTGCGTAACGCCGTTCGGCTCGACCCGGCCGATCCCCGCGCGCGCTGGCGCCTCATCGTGGCGCTACGCAGCCATGGCGGCGACGACGTCGCCGACGAACTCGCCGACGCATACGAGCATCTCCTCCGGACCGTGCCGCACAACATCGTCGCCTTGCTCGAGACCGCCCGGGCGCGGGCGCGGCGCGGCGACCTCCCCGGGGCGTTGACATGCGCCAACCGCTTCCTCGCGATCGTCGGTGAACCCCCGCCGCAAGTCCGGGCCAAGTTCCACGCGCTGCGTGACGCAGTCTCGGGCGGAGAAAGCGCGCGCGTCGTCGCCACCCTCACCATGACCCAAAACGTCATGCGACGCACCGACCGGTTCCGCGCCGATATGCTCACGCTCGGGCAGGTCGGCGCGGGCCTGCCCGATCCAATCGCCCAACCCGTTCGACCGCTGGCGGCCGATCCGGCGGGCGCCGTCCATGCGACCATACGGTTCGAGGATGCCACCGACGCGCTCGGGCTCGCCGGCGCCACGGACCGCGGCGCACCGACCGGTGTCGCGCTCGGCACGGTGAGCGACGACCGTGCGCCGGCCCTCTATATGACGTTCGCGGATCGCCCCGGCCGGCTGTTCGCGCGACAGGCCGATCGATTCGCCGACATGACGCGGGCGCTACATCTCGACGCCGCGCCGCCGGCGCGCAGCGCACGCTTCGTGGACGTCAACAACGACCGCCGCATGGACCTCTACGTGTGCGGCATCGCGGGTGACCGATTGTACATCCACACGCAAGACCGCGGGTTCATCGACGCCACCACCGAGCGCGGATTTGATCGCGCGGTATCCGTCGGCGCCGTCGCGTTCGACTTCGACAACGACGGCGACCTCGACCTGTTGCGCTGGGACGCCGCGCGCGTCTACGTCCATCGCAACGACGGCGAGGGGACGTTCCAGCGCATCGACGACGTCCCAGGGCTACCCGCGGCGATCCCCGGCATCACCGCGATCACGACGATCGATCTCGATGACGACGGCGACGTGGACCTCGGCATTTGGACGGCGCATGATGGTCCTAAGCTCCGCGTCCTCTCGAATGAACGACTCGGGCGATTCCGCGACGTGACAGACACCATGGGGCTCACCGACCGCCGACTCACATCGGCGCCCGCCATCTTCGACCTCGACAACGACGGCGCGTGGGACATCCCCGACCTGCGCGCCGGTCGCATCCTGCGCGTCGGACCGGACTTCACCCTCACGGACATGCCCGCGCCGTGGTCGCCGGACGACACGGCCGTCAGCGCCGCCGTGCTCGACGTCGATTGTGACGGCACGCTCGACATCATCCGGGTTCGCGCGGACGGCTCGACCAGTGCGGACGGCGTCACCGTCCCACCCGGCGACCGGCTCCTACCGATCGACCTCGACGGCAACGGCGCCGTCGATCTGCTCTCCACATCGGGCGTCGCGCTGCTCAACAAATCCCACGGCGTCGGTCACTGGCTCTCGGTCCGCCTCGCCGCGCGCATCAAGGGCGACTCGAGGTTCAACGCGTTCAGCCTCGGCAGCACCGTGGAAATCCGCGCCGGACCCCTCTACCAGAAACGAACCGTCACCGAACCCTGGATCCACTTCGGACTCGGACCCTACACCCACGCCGACGTCATGCGCGTCGTCTGGCCCAACGGAAGCTACCAGAACATCGCCTACCGGGCATTCGACCGCATGAACCTCACCGCCGACCAGGTCGTCCTCGAACAGCAAACGTTGAAAGGTTCCTGCCCCTACCTCTACGCGTGGAACGGACAAAGGTTTGTCTTTGTCACCGACGTGTTGTGGCGCAGCGCCCTCGGCATGGCCATCATGGCCGACGTCTACGCCCACCACCACACGGCCGATGACTACTTCAAGATCCCCGGGCATATGCTCCAGCCACAAGACGGCGCCTATGTATTGAGCTTTACCGAGGAACTCTGGGAAGCGGCGTATTTCGACTATGTCCGCCTCTTCGTCGTCGATCATCCCATGGGCACCGACATCTACGTCGACGAAAAATGCATCACGCCGCCGTATCCACCCCACAAGATCTATAGCGTCGCGCACGGCGAGACCCCCCGCTCGGCCGTGGATCAAGACGGTACCGACCTCCGCGACCTCATCCAACGACCCGACGGCCGCTACATCACCGGCTTCACCGAAACACGCTATCAGGGATTGGTCAACGACCACGACCTCACCCTGGACCTCGGACCATTCGACGCTAATACAGAGGTTGTATTATTCCTTAGCGGTTGGATCTGGCCGACCGACGCCAGCATCAATGTCGCCGCGTCGCAAAACCCCACCGTCGACGCACAGCCGCCGTCCCTATCGGTCATCGACCGAGACGGCCGATGGACGACCGCCGTCGAACATATGGGTTTTCCATCCGGCAAGAACAAGACCATCGTCGTAGAGCTCACCGGGCGCTTTCCCACCGACGATCACCGCGTTCGGATATCGACGAACTTTGCGATCTTCTGGGATCACGTTTTCTTTACAACCGGACCCCAAAACGTGCCTACCCACATCACGGAATTGCCCGTCGCGGCCGCCGATCTCCACCGCC
>JBHHVO010000045.1:0-13672 GCA_046754365.1 Phycisphaerae bacterium
GGCTGACGACGCCCATGCCCGTTCGATTTCGGGAACCCCTCCACCGGACTCCGCGACAGCAAAAACGTCTTGAGCGTGCCCTGCTCCACCAACGGCACCCGCATCGCCGGCACGCCCTCGTCATCGAAGCGATAGTAGCCACGCAGGTCGATGTCGCCGAACCTGGCCGCGGTCGGATCGTCGTACACGCTGATGAACGCCGGCAGCACCTGCTGGCCGATCTTCTTCGTAAACGTCTGCCCCTCCGTCACGTCCTTCTGCCGGTGGCCCTCGATCCGGTGCCCGAAGATCTCGTGGAAGAACACGCCGCTCGCACGGTTCCGCAGGATCGCCGGACCGATGTACGGCTCGGCGAGCGGCGCGTTGCGCAGCGCCACCACCTGGTCGAGCACACGCCGAAACGCCGCCGCGATGTCCGCCTCGGTCGGAAGCCGGTCCACCGACGCCGCATTGAAATCGTCGAATTGACTCAGGTCCATCCCGTCGTCGGCCTTCGTCGCCGCACGCAACGTCACGCGATAGCGCCGATGCGGCGTCTGAAGCCGCGTACCTTCGCTCGTCACCATGTACCGATTCGCCGTATACGCACCGATCGTCACCGCCGAGCTGTAGATCGTCGGATACGTGCGGGCGATCGACGACACCCGCCGGAGCCGGTCCGCCCACGCCGCGCGGTCGAGCTCGAGCGACACGGGCGCTTCATACGCCACGCTCGCGGACTCGCGACTGAAATCGTCGGACTTGTCCTCCTCCTCGACCTTGACCTTCAGGTTCGTCTTGATGTGCGCGAGGCGCTTGACCGCCGCCTTGAACATCCGGTCCGTGCCATACCAGAGCGCGTGGCGGATCGAATCGACATTGTCGTCGATCGCCAGCGCGATGCTCCCGCCACCACCCGCCCGCGACCGACCGCCGCCGCGAAGCTGGTGCGTGTTGTCCAACCGGTAGTCCCCAACACGCACATCGATGTTGAGGTTCCGCGCACGCGACTCCGTGTCCATCTGAATCGCACCGAGCGTCGCCCCGATCGTGATCGTGTGCTCGTCGTACACCGTATACGACATGTAATACGGCCGGACGCCGTCCTGCGCCACGAGGTGATCCATCGAGTACGTCAGTTCATCCGCGAGCACCCCCATCAGACGATGCGGCCGCACATCGCCGTCTGCCGCGCCGCGAACGACACCCAACGGCAGCATCACCACGGCCGCCACCACTGCTACGCTTAAGTCACGCTTCATCACCCGGCCTTTCTCCCGAACCATCCCGGCCGATGCACCGCCGCGCATCGCCCACCGGGTCCGTCGAGCTGCGAGCCAGTCTATGGCCCTACCCCAAATGCTGTCCAGCGACCGCCGGCGAGTGCAGGGTCACGCGTCGTTTTCTGGGTGCTTGGTCCGACCCGCACCGTGCCCGCAACGACGCGGCCGACCGCAAGACGCGCACGAACATGCCGGAACATACACGAGCCCCGGTTTCCGGGTTCGTGACGGTGCCGGCCGCTCGGCGGTCGGGCTACCGGAACCGGCTCCGATCGGGCCCGCCGGACGTGTCACACACGACCGGTACCCGGCCGGTCGGCACATGCGGGCCGCGCCGCGCGATCGCGCCGGCACTCGATTCGCGACGGCCGCTCCCGGCTTCTCGGCATCCCCGCAGGGAGCCCGAAAAAAAGCGGCCCGCTCCGGCGTGATCGTCGAAGCGGGCCCAATCGTTTGCCAGCTGCCGTAGGGCAGCAGCGTCTGCTGCTCTACGGCAGCCAACCTATGTCATATACCACCGAATCACCTCCTTTGCCAAACGGGACCATCCGACCGGCGTGGGGCATGCCACCACCGACCGGCCTTGCCCTGCCCGCGGATCGTCATCCCCGGGCACAACCGCGCCGCGGGGCCGTCGCGCCCCGCCGCGCGTGGTGAGACCCGCGATCCGGCTGGCGCGCCCAATTCCACGCCAGGGGCGGATCGCAAGAGCCCCTACACGCTCTAGCTTACGGGAATAACGGACCCAAAGTCAAGCCCGTTGTCACACACAGCAACCTCCTCAGCCCGTCCATCGTCCGATCCTGACGGTTTCCTTGAATCGGTTCTTGAGCCGCGCGTGCGGGCGGACCGAGCCCGGCGGCGAATCGCGGATCGCCCATGACGGACGATGACGCATAAAGGTCCAAGATTCAAGATTCAAGGTTCAAGGTTCAAGGTTGAAGGTTGGACGTTGGAGGTAAACGAGGACATCAAACGGACAAGCACGAACTCACTACGCCCGATAACTGGCAACTGACAACTTCCGACCGTCCAACGACGCACGCCCCCAGCGAGACGCACCACACCGAGGCTCATCCCCGCCAGAACTTGTTCCGCCGCGCGTCGTCCACGAGCGCGGCGATCCGGTCCTTGAGGGTGCTCAGGACGGACGCTTCGCGGTCCTGGTCGGTCGCCTCGTCGTCGGCATCGGGCCACATCGGTTCACCGACGTTGACGAAAAACGGGCCCCGCAAAAACACGACGCACCGGTACACGCGGCCGTCCACAACGGTCGGGAACGGGTACTCGCGCATATATCGTTTCGGCGCAACGAGCGCGATCGGAATGATGGGTACGCGCGTCCGCAGGTACATCCGCGCGACCCCGGGATAGAACCGCCCGAGCGTGGACTGATCCTGCAAATCTCCTTCCGGACAGATGTAGACCGACCGGCCGCGCTCGAGGCGATCGACCGCGTCATCGACGACGCTGCCGCGGCGGTGCGGCATGGCGTTGATTTGATCGTACGCGTCGAACACACGGGCCAGCAGCCCGAACTTGTACTGCGGCCCGATGACATAGCAGACCGGCTCGGTGAACACGGGCATGATCCACAGGCCGTCGAACGCGGAGATGTGGTTCGACGCGTAGATCTTCGGCCCCGGGGGAATGTGCGTCCGCCCCCGAACGCGTACGTCCATGAACGCGTGCTGGTACGCCTTGACCGCAAGTACACACGACCGGTAGATCGCCCGCTTGACCCCGTTCACGCCGGCGCCGATCCATCAACGCCCGGGGCGCGGCGTGGCGCCGACAGCCCCGCGATCATGAAGATGCCCGCCGCGAGCGCGTACGCCCCGGCCAGGTCGTACGCGCGATACGCCAGCGCCCCGGGGGCGGGTCTCGTGACGCAGAGCAGATACGCCACGTCGTTGCCGTTTACCTGGTACGCGTGGCAGAGGCCGGTGAGCGTGAGGAGCGCTGCGGCGGCATACCAGGCGCCGGCCGGTAGGAACTTACGATCGATCAAACACGCCGCGGCCGCGGCGCCGAACATGCACGTGAAGATGTAGCCGCGTTCGAGCACGATGAGGCCATGCAGGAGAAACCCGTTGGTATGGGCCGCGCGGTCGGCGCCGAGCAGCGACTGGAGCGTGGCCCCGCGCGCGGCCCCGAAGACGCCGAGCGCGACCGTCGCCCCCCACGCGGCGATCGCCGGGAAGAGCCCGATGGCGACGGCCGGCGCGTGCGCGCGGGGCGTTGTCTGGAATGCCTGGGCCGTGATGATCAACCCGATCCAGAGCACGATGCCGATGCCGACCTCGATCGGCACGAGCGCCCCGACGAGCGCGACAACGCCGGTAAGACAAATCACCGCGATGACCAGGCCGTTCAAAACCGAGTAGCCCGCGCGCGCGCCGAGGTCCTTCCAGCCGGGATGCCCGATGTAGATGGTGGTCGGAAAGCAACTGCCGAGCCCCGCGGCGATGATCGTGCCGATGCCGTTGGCCGCCAGCGACGATCGCGTGTCGAACTTGTCGCCCGCCGCCTCGGCCGACTCGATGTTCTGAAGACTCCCGATGACGTTGAAGAGCCCCATCGGGACAATGACCGACAGGTGCCCGACCCACGCCGACGGCGCGCCGCCGAGGACAGACACGACCGCGCCGCCGGACCACGCGGGCATCGCGATGCCGCGCGACTGCCACGCGGCGGCGACGTCGTCGGCCCGCATCACGTACCCGGTCCACGCAGCCGGGAGCAGCCACGCGAGCGCCGTGCCCGCCAGGATCGCGACGAATCCACCCGGCAGGCCGAGCGGAAACCGCGTGCCGGCGAAGTACGTCATGAGCACGATCGCGAGCGGCACGAGCGCGATGAGCGGACGTGACCAGATCTGGAGCACAAACGTCATCGCAATGAAGCCGATCGCGATGCCGGCGAGCGTGGATAGCAGCGCCGCGCGCGGTGTGCGCCGGCGAAGCCAGCCGGCCACGAACGACCCGAGCAGTTCGATGATGCCGCTGCCGGTACACGCGACGATCCCCATCCGCCACGCCTGCTCGGCCGAGCCGGTCTCCCGGTACACCGGCGCCATGACGAAGAAGACGTAGACGAGCAGCGACGGCGTGTTGATGCCGTACGGGAGCGCGGTGACGTCGCGCCGACCGTCGCGCCGCGCAAGGCGCCGCGCCTGCCACGCATAGAAGAGGTTGCCGGCGAGGATCGACACCGCCGCGCCGGGCAGGATCCGGGTGTAGAGCAGCGCGGCGTCGTCACCGGTCATGCCGCAGAGCGCACCGCAGAGCGTAACGATGAGCAGGAGCTGCACGAGGTTGTCGACGAAGAGGCCGAAGAACCCGTCCAAATCGTGCTTCGTGAACCAGGGCATGCCGCCGTCCGGGTTTCGCATAACCGCCTGACCCACCGCGCGGGTGTCCGCCAAGCCGCGTTGAGCGCCGCACCGCGACCGCGGCGCGGCCAGTCATGGTGCCCGTGTCCACACGACCACGTTGACGTCCGCGCGATCGCGGCGGCGCGCGGACCACAACGCGAGTTGGCGGCGTCGGATGATACCTGTCGTCGGGGGCGCGGCCAAATCGGCGCAGGTGCGCTCACGCGCAGCGATGATCGCGTACCCCACGTCCCGCAGGACATGGCGCACCCGCACGGCACCAATCCGCGCGACGCCGGCGCGCGCAGGCGCCGTGTGCCGGTTGTCTGGTGGCGCGATTCCTCTGATAATCCGCCGCTTCGCGGTGTGCGCGCCGCGCCGGCGTGATGGTCCCGGCGGCGTCGGTTTCATGGGCTTGCTGCAAGTGTCGCACGGTCATTGAGGAAGGGTGAGCGGTTGTCAGCCACGATCGATATGGGGGGCGCGGCGGTTCGATCCAGGCCGTGGCGGGTTCGGCGGCGCGGCGTGTACGTGCTGCTCGGGTTCACGGCGGTGTTCCACGTCGGCACGCTGTTCAATCCGTTTTTCATCGACGACTACGTGTACATCGACACGGTGCACGACCTGGATTGGGCCGGTGCGCGGGACATGTTCACGACATCCACGATGGGTGAGGAGGCGAGCGGCGTGTGGTGGACGCCGGAAGGCGCGCTGCCGTTTTACCGCCCGATCGGTGAGATGACGTTCGCGGCCGACTACGCCGTATGGGGGCTGACGCCGTTCGGGTATCACGTGACGAATCTCGCGTTGCACGTTCTGTGCACGTGGCTCGTGTGGCGGCTGGCGCGGCGCGTGTTGGACGTGGACCCGGCGGCGCTCGCGGCCGCGACGTTGTTCGCGCTCCACCCGGTGCACAACGAGGCGGTCGTGTGGATTTCGGGCCGGTTTGACTTGCTCGTGTGCGCGTGCATGCTCGGTGCGGTGTTGGCGTTCTCGCGTTGGCGCCGCGCGGAGACCGGCGGTGCGCGGTGGCTCGCGGCTTCGGCGGCGTGTTTCGTCGTCGGGCTGGGATGCAAGGAGACGGCGCTCATCCTGCCGGCCGTGCTTGTGGTGGTCGCATGGCTGGATCGCGGGCATGGGGCGCGTGGTGACGGCGCGACGGATGGTGCCGGCGTCATGGGACGTGTCGGTGACGGCGTCGTGCGCCGCGGCGGTGCGGCGCGGTCGGTCGTGGCCGCGGCGGTGTTCGCGACCATCGCCGGGCTCTACGCTGCGTGGCGGTTTGCGCTGTTCGGGGGGCTTGGACACTTGCCGCCGCCGTACGGCGTGGATTTCTCCGCGCCATGGGCGGCGCTCGCGAGCGTGGCCGGCAACATCGCGCAGTACCTGCTCGATTTCGTGTTGTTCATCCAGGTTGACGCGATCTACGGTGCGGCCATGTGGTCAAAGCACAGGGTCGTCATGGTGATTGCGCTGTCGGCGGCGGTGGGGATCTTCGCGACGTGTGCGGTGCTCGGTTGGCGGTTCCGGGCGTGCCGGCTTGGTATGGCGTGGATTGCGCTGTTCACGGCGCCGGCGCTCATGGCGATGGCGGGCGAGCGGAACGTGTACTCATCGAGCGTGGGTGTGGCGCTCATGGCGGGCGCGGCGTGGGCGGGCGTTTCCCGGTATGCGAACACGCGCGCCGTGCCGGCTCGATGGGTGCGCCGGTTGTCGGCGGCCGTCGTGTGTTTGTGCGTCGTGGTGGGGATCGTCGAGCAGGGCGTGGGGTGGTGCGTGACGTGGTCGGGTGAGCAGGTGTTTCGCGACCTCGAGGCGCTCATGCCCGAGCCGCCGCGCGACGCGCGGATCTTCGTCGTGCACCAGTGTCCGCTCAACGCGGTGGGTTTCGACCAGGCGGTCCGGCTGCGGTATGGCCGGGATGACGTTTCCGGCTGTGCGTTGTCGTTGTCGCCGACGCTGACGGCGTCATCGACGGACATGATCATGCCGATCGGGCCGGCGTCGATACGGCTCGTGCGCGACGGTGGTGTGTTTTTTGAGAGTTTCATCGAACGGTTCCACCTGTTCTCTGAACCTGCGTCGAGCCTGCCGCGTGCGGCCCGCCGGATCGGGCTGGAGCTGTTGCATCCACCATCCTCGTACGACGGACTCCGCACGCTCACGTTTCGCCTGCCGCATCCAATTAACGACCCGCGTATCCAATTCTTCACCTGGGATAACGACCGCGTCCGGCGCGCGGCGGACATCCCGGCGATCATGAAGCTCGCACGCCTGACGCGCTCCCAGCTCGGCGCAGCCGCGGCCACAACGGCCGTGCGGTAATACGACCTGTAACAACACCACCGACCGCGTGGGCCCTGGGCCCGGCTCCAGCAGCCGGGAACGTGGTTTTCGGTCCGGATTCGTTGGTTTCGGCGGATGCGCCGTGATTCCAAAAAGTACCGATAATGGCGTTGACGCTGCGGTACCGACGGCGGTATACTGCCGGTCTGGTGGGCATTATCGGTCTCTTGGGTCGCCGGTGATGCACCGCCGGTTCACCGCTCGTGTGGGTCGCGCGCGGTGGGCGAGGCAAGGAACGGAGCGTTCAGCTCTTCATCGTCGTGTCCTTGCCGCGCGTTGGCTCGGTTTGGCCGGTTTCGAACAGTCCGACTGACGGCGATCGTTGCGCTCTCTCTTGACCGGAGTGCGTGCGCATGAGACTGCGCGTCCGCCTCACACATCTCTACGTCACCATCACGGATGGGCGTGCGCCGATCGCTTGGACTCGGCGTGGCGTCCGTCGTTGGTCGTTCAGGTCTTATGATTCCCGGTCGCGCAGGTTACGACGCGACACTTGGTCTTTCTTGGAGGTATGAAGGATGACGTGCATGAAGTCTGGAAACTGGTTCGCGGTCACGGTGGCCGCGGCAGCGTCCATCGCGTTCGGCGGTGCGATCCACAGCGCAGACGCGCAGGGTCGTTCTCCTGACCGCAAGGCCGGCGCGGGCGCAACGCCGCCATCGGCGACATCGGTGCGTCCCGCGCGTGCGCCCGAGCCGCCGCGGCCGCGACCGGACGGTATCCTGGTCGGGCAGAATGCATGTTGCTGCCCGGACGGGACCTGCATCGACCTGCCGCTGCAGCAAGACTGCATTGACCTGGGGTGCGGCCCGCAGCCGGGCGCGTTTTGCGTCGACAATCCGTGCGGTGGTGCGTTGTGTCCACCCGGGGCGGTGGGCGACTGCTGTACGGGGCTCGCGGCCCCGGGGTGCGGCAACACCGCTTGCTGCGACTGTGTGTGCAGCTTCGACACGTTCTGCTGCAACAATACCTGGGACACAATCTGTGCCGGCGAGGCGTGCTCCGCTTGCGCGGCGGTGTGCGACTGCTGCCCTCCGCCGGCTGTCTGCGGCAACAACATCACCGAACCCGGTGAGCAATGCGACGGGACGGACGACGCGGCGTGCCCGGGCCTGTGCCTGCCGAACTGCACGTGCCCGGCGCCTGTCTGTGGCAACAACGTCACCGAAGCGGGTGAGCAATGCGACGGCACCGACGACGCCGCATGCCCGGGCCAGTGTCTGCCCAACTGCACATGCCCGCAGCCTGTGTGTGGCAACAACATCACGGAACCCGGTGAGGACTGCGATGGAACCGATGACGCCGCGTGCCCGGGCCAATGCCAGCCCGATTGCACGTGCCCGCCGGACGGGGCGATTCCGACGGTCTCCGAGTGGGGCATGATCGTGATGGCGATCCTGCTGCTTGGTGCCGGCGGTGTGCTGGCCGTGCGACGGCGTGGCTCGGCAGCGGCCGGCGCGTAAGCGGACTCGGGCACACAGCACCAGGGTCGTGCGTGTACAGGCATCGACGCGGGTCGGCAACGGGCTCGCGTAGCAGCGGGCCCGCTGCCGCGTTATTGTGTCTGGGTGCCCACACGTTGCCGTGCCGCACGCGGTCCCTGGTTCATGGTCGCGGCTCGTGGCGAGCGCTCGCTTCCACGGGGCGCGCATGGCGTTGCGCGCCCCGCCGGCACGGCGCTCAAGCATGATGCCCACGCATCATCCCGGCGCGCCTGCGGTTCCGCCCCGGGGGATGCGACGTGTGGTCTTCGGTTTTTGTTGTTTTTCGGCTGTTGTGTGGCGTCACGCTACAATCGTGTCTCAGGAGGACCAGACGATGCGGAGCGCGCAGCGGGTGAGCAGATTCGCATGGGTAGCGGTGTGTTGTGGCGTTGCCGGCGCGGTCGTGTCCGCACCGGCCGACGGCGGGAGCGGCGGTCGCGAGCGCACCGCGACCAACACACCGCCGGTCAAGACAGGGCGTACCGCCTCGTACGTGAGCCCCACGGCCCCGACGCGGGTCGCAAAGGAGGTGGAGGCGCCGTTGGTCGGGTTTGTGCCGGCGCCGCCCGGTGGCGATGTCGCGACCGGGGCGACCTGCGTGTTCGACGTGACCGGCACCGCGAGCATGGACGTGCTGGGCGATGTGGACAACGTCGTGGTCAAGCTGGACGTGGCGGGCTGTGTCGGGGCGACGGCGGGTGCGGTCGTGTCGATGAACGGTGTCGCCTGGGATGTCACGATTACGGGCGGTTTGTGTCCGGGCTGCGCGCCGACGAGTTGGGTCGGCCATGTGGGTGTGTATTTCGACGACAATGTGGCGCCGGACGGTGTCGGACTGTTTTTGCTACCTGGCGTGGTGATTGAGTCCCCCGGCACGTTGCCGTTCAGCAGCGGTGGCATGATCAAGTTCGACGTCGCGGGGATCCCGGTGATCGCGTTGCCGGATGGGGTCCTCCGGATGGAGTTCTTCGAGCAGTTCGACGACGTCGACGGGCAGCAGGACGGGAACTGGGATTCCGGGACGCTCACGATCCAGGTGGGTGTATGCGGCAACGGTGTGACGGAAACCGGTGAGGCGTGTGACGGGAATGACGACGCCGCGTGCCCGGGCGCGTGCCAGGGCGACTGTACGTGTATCGTGCCGCCGGGTGCGTGCGGCGACAACGTCGTCGACCCCGGTGAGGCCTGCGACGGAACCGACGACGCCGCGTGCCCGGGCCAGTGTCTCCCGAACTGCACGTGCCCGACGCCGGTTTGCGGCAACAACATCACCCAGCCGGGTGAAGACTGCGACGGGGCCGACGACGCGCTGTGCCCGGGCGAATGCCAGGCCGATTGCACGTGCCCCCCGCCCGTGGGGATTCCGACAGTGTCAGCCTGGGGCATGATCGTGATGGCGATCCTGCTGCTTGGTGCCGGCGGCGTCCTGGCCGTGCGACGGCGCGGCTCGGCGGCGGCCGGCACGTAGGCGAACTCGGGGACAAAGCACCGGGGTCGTGCGCCGACATGCATCGAGGGGAACGGTGGCGGGCTCGCGTTCCGGCGGGTCGCGGGCTACACGTGTCGTGGGGTGCATATCACCATGCGCTCGCCGTCGATGCGGCCGGCATGCGTGTTGGATGTCGCATGGATGACTACGGGGGCGGCCAGTGGCGGTGCAGGTGCAGCGTGTTGCGGACCCAGCCAACGGGGGGCGAGGGCTACACTACCGTCGGAGGAGGCCGTAGCGTAACCACCCGCCCGCCGCAGCAGTCTGGGTGACGATGTGCATTCGGAGGAGGCTGCACACCGTACTGTCTGTTGATAGGCAGCTTGGTGGAACGTTTGACACCATAAGTTCGAGGTTTTCTTGAAACCCGTGCGTGCGCCCCGTGTAGCGGCCGCCCGCGATGGCGGTTCGACGGCGTGTCGCCCGGCGAGGTATGCGCGCGTGGGCGGACGCCAGATGCTTGGTGCGACCCGGAATCCACGGGCAAACTAAATCAACACAGCAAATATTTCTGCCTGGCTGCGTCTTTGGCGGAGCGCATCTGCGTGGTGGAGTATCCGGGACTTGCGCGGCGGTATCGTGGGCCGATAACCGCTGTGTGGTGCGGGCGGGCGTTGGCGAGGGTTCGCCGGCGGTGGACTACTCGGCGGCCTGCCGCAGCAGGGCTGCGTCGATTCTCGCGATGGTCGAGCCGGCACCGTCCGGGTCGGGTTGCGCGCCCTGGGCGGACACGACGATCTCGTTGACGCCTACCTCGCACGGCACCGCGACCTCAAACGCGTCGGGATCGTCAAAGTCCTGGGCGGCGAGCCAGACCTGGGTCAGTTGCGGGCTGAGCTTTCTCAGGACGTCGATGGCCCAGTGCATGCGCTCGCGGTCGAAGAACGCGAACGGCTCGTCGAAGAAGATGAACTGCGGGGCCTTGGTCGTGGATGCGATGAGCGCCTGGGAGAGGGCGAGGCGGAGGCACAGCATCAACTGCCGGTGTGTGCCGTTCGAGACCTCGTCGAGGCCGACGAAGTCGTTCTTCTCGTTGGAAAACACGCGGACGTTGAGGTCGTCGTCGATCTGCAGGTGGCGGTATCGCTGATTCGTGATCTGCGGGAGCACCTTGCCCGCGAAACGGCGGAGCTCGGGGTGGAATCGCGACTGGACGTGCCGACACGTGCCGTCGAGGAGCTTGCAGGCGAGTTCTCGGACGTCGATCTCGCGGTGGAGTCCCGCGACGCGGCCCTCGAGCGTTTCGAGCCTGGCGTCGATCGATGCGGCGGCGCAGCGCCGGTCTTGTTCGGCGGCGATCTGCGCGGCGAGTTGCTCGAGGACGCCGCGTTGGGTCTTGATGTTGGCGCGGAGCTCGCGGACGCGGCGACGCATGCGTTTGAGCATTTGATGGAGCGACTTCTGCGCCGCTTCCGCGCACCGCCGGACCTCGGCCAGCGCGGCGGCGTGGGCGTTGGGCTGACACAGCACCGCGCCTTCGCCGTGGGTGAACGCCGCGACCGCGCCCTGGAGCAACGCGTTGTTCATGTCCGCGAGTTGTGCGAGGACGGCGGGGGTCGGGCGGTCCTTGAGAGCGTCCACGGCGTCGATCGCCTTGCGGGCGTGCTCCGCGTCGGCATCGAGGTCGGCGATGCGGCGGCTGAGCGCGCGGCGTTTCCGGCCGATGCGGATGCAGACGGCAACGAGCAACCCGACGACGGCCGTGCACGCCGCGGCGGCCATGAGCGACGCAGTCTGCGTGCCGGACACGGTGAGCGACGTGGCGTCGCGTACCCATGCGCTGAGGGCGGATGCGGGCGCGAAGCGAAACACGAGCCACCCGGCCCACACGACGGCAGCGAGTACGGCGAGGATCGGCGTGACCACCATAAGAGGCCCGCGGACGCCGTCGAGATCGCTGGTTCGCCGGATGAGGTCGGCGCGGACGCGCGTGAAGTCGGGGAACTCGCGGCCGGTGTGGGGCGACTCGGCGTCGGCGGGCGCGGCGTCCGGTGCGACGCCTGGCGCGGCGGCGTCCGGCGCGCGGCGCAATGCAGGTGCGCCCGGTTCGTGGCCGGCGGCGCCTGCGCTGGCGTCCGTGCTGGGCGGACTTGCGTCATGGCGTTCGCGCAGCCGTGACGCCGCGGGTCCGGTGTCCGGCGGTCGCGTGTCGCGATCGCCGTGTGGCCGCGGCGTGTCGTGTTGGTCCCCAGGCGGTCCGGTGTCGTGCGCGCGGTCGTTCGTCGCGTGCGGGCGTGACGCGTGTGGGGCGGTGTCGTCCGGTGGCAGGTTGTGCTCGATCCGCAGGGACCGTGCGAGCTGGTCGCGGTGAAGCGTGGCGAGCATGTGGAGCTTTTCATATTCCGCGAGGGCGTTTTCGAACGGGGCGAGCGCGGCCGCCGTGGCGTGGAGCGGACTCGGATCGCGTTCGACCCCGGGTACGTCCCCAGCGGCCTCTGCGGTCGCGAGCGCATGTTTCAGGCCTTGGTGTCGTGTGCGCCAGTCGGTATAGCGCGTGGCGAGCGGGGTGTGCACGAAGTCCTTGACGGCCAGGCGGAGCGTCTCGGCGGCGGCGGAGACGGTCTGCTCGCCGGCCAGCAGGCCGGTGACGTGTTCGTCGGCGGCGGCGAGGGACCGGGTGGCCTCTTCTTGCTGGGCCTCAAGCCGGGCTAGCTTGGCTTCGTCAATCGCGAGGTCGTTGCGCTCGCGGTTCGCGGCGGCGACCTCGGCCTCGAGTTCAGCGACCGTGGTCGTGGTGGCCGCAGCCTCATCACGGAACCGTCGCGCGGTGGCCTCGAGGCAGTCGATGCCGATGAGGGCCTTGAGCTTCGTGCTCCGGGCGCCGGGCAGCTCGATTTCGCGTTGTGCGAGGTAGAAGCTGTCGACGAAGCGGTCATACCCGAAGCCGATGATGTCGGTGACGTTCTGGGTGAGCTGGGCGAGCGAGTAGGGGTCTCGCTCGATGATCCGGTAGAGCCGGACGGTGTGATCGCCGTCGCAATCGATCTCACGGATGAGGATGTATTCCTGCTCGTCGCGGCCGGTGAACTCGAGGAGGATGGATCCGCGGAACTCACCCCAGCGGATGGCCTTGGTGAGCTGCTCGGGTCTCAAAGAGAACGTTCGCCCGAACAGCGCGAGGCAAATGGTCTCTCCGATGGCGGTCTTGCCGGATTCGTTCGGGCCGCTGATCGCGATCCTGCCGCGGACCGGCAGGTCCGATAGCTCGAGGCGCCGGTATTTGAGGATGTTCTCGGCGACGAGGCGTTTGATGATCATGCGGTGTCTCCCGCGGGATGTTTCGGGAGCGCGGCCCGGACAAGTTCGACGGCTTCTTGAAACCTGGCCTCATCGAAGTCCCCGCCGGCGGCGCGTGCGCGCTGGAGCTCGCGCCGGCTGTGTTCCGTGAACTCGTCAAGGGGTCCGCTGAGTCGGAACTCATCGACGATGCAGTCTTCGTCGGGTTGTTGCATGGGTCGCTGCCCCTTTGGGTTTTCGGCCAACCGGTGTCGACGTCGCGTGACACGCACGCCGACACGCGCATGAGGATGCCGGTTCGGACGTGGCCTCCGTGCCGCGGTTCGCGTGGATTGTCATGTGCCGCCGCACCGCGCTGCGGACGATCGCGTGCATCTTGCGCGATGGGTCGGCATCCCGTCAACCGGGAGCCGGGTCGTGGGGGCCGTGACACTTCCGGCGGGCGCGATCGGCGCTCCCAGCGCGCGGGGGTATCACC
>JBHHVO010000046.1:0-13622 GCA_046754365.1 Phycisphaerae bacterium
GGCGTTTCATGTTCGGCCCGGGTCTTCGGCGAGATGCGTCATCGCATGTGACCGCCGATGTGCATCGCGGCGGTCGTGTAGCGCTACGGGTCTGCGCGCTGGTTGTCTGCGCGACACTCGTGGCCGTGGGCGTGTGCCCGCTCGTGGTGTCGGCGACGCGCGGCGCTGTGGCGTTTTTTGCACCGGGGTATCATTTCGATCCGCACGCGACGATCCAGGCGTTGCGGGATGACGCCGTGCCGGCGGGGCTGACCGTATGCCTGTGGCTAGGGGCGGTGGTCGTGGCGCCGATCGCGGAGGAAGTGTTTTTTCGTGGGGTGGTACAGACGATGCTCGCGCGGATGTGTCGTGGCCGGTGGAGTGCGATCATCGGCACCGCGATCGTGTTCGGCGTGATCCATGTCCCGCAACCCGACACCGTGCCGGCGGTGACGGCGTTCGGTGTGTTGCTTGGGTATACGTACGAGCGAACCGGGGCGGTGGCCGTGCCGATCGTGATCCATGCCGGGTTCAATCTGACCAACCTGGTCGCGGCGGGCGTCGCGTGACCGGGTGGCCGGCGGCGTTGCGGCCGGTCGATCGTGGGCCGTTGTTGTGTGTGCTTCGCGCATACAGGGATGTCATGCGGATGGCCTGCCGTATGGATGGTCGGCCGTGCGGCGTGTTGGTTCCGGGCCGCTGGCGACAAGAGGTGTCCGACATGGCCACGGGTCCAAGGCGCTTGCGGGTACCGGGAAGTTGACCACCGCGACGGATCGCATAGGCTTGAGGGGTACCCGGCCGAAACGTGGGAGCGACGGCGCCGGTGCATGGTCAACAGGTAAGGCTCGTGGCGCCGGTGTTCGTTCGCGCGGACCGGCGGTCAAAGGAGATGCGATGAACGCACAGTACCTCAGGTTGACGTGGCTCGTTGGGTTGCTGGTGGCGGGCTGCGCAACGACGCCCCGGCTCGAAAACGCGGGGCCGACCGCGCCGGCGTATTGGGCGCTGGACGCCACACCGCTGGATCGGTCGGCGGCGGAGCTCGAGGTTGCGACGGACGAGCACCTGGCATTCGCCAAGGCGCTGCGCGCGAAGATCACGTCGGTGACGGGGCCGCGCACGATCGAGAACACGCTGATCCCGTACAACGAGATGCTCATGCACCTGGATGCGGCGGAGGCGGAGAACGGCCTCTTGGCGCGCGTGCATCCGGACGCGCGGGTCCGCGACGTCGGGGAGGCGGGTGAGCAGGCGGTGGCGGCGCTCATGACCGAGCTGAGCCTCGATCGCGAGCTCTTCGACGCGGTGGCGGCGGTGGACGTGAGCGGTGCGGACGCTGCGACGCAGTTTTTCGTGGAGAAGGAGCTTCGCGACTTCCGACGCTCGGGCGTGGATCGCAGCGACGCGGTTCGGGCACAGGTCAAGGCGGTCCGAGACGAGATCGTCAAGCTCGGGCTCGATTTCGGCCGGAACACGCGCGACGACCGCCGGGTCATTATGCTCGAATCGGTGGCGGATCTGGACGGCATGCCGCAGGACTGGATCGAAGGGCATGCGCCCGGCGACGACGGCTTGATCCGCGTGAGCACCGACTATCCGGACTACATTCCGTTTATCACGTACGCGCGGAACGCGGACGCGCGGTTGCAACTCTACAAGGCGTTCAAGGATCGCGGGTATCCCAAGAACATCGACGTGCTTCAATCGCTTTTGACCAAGCGGCATGAGTTGGCGACGCTGTTGGGGTATGCGCATTGGGCCGACTACATCACGGAAGACAAGATGATCGGCTCGGCGGCGAACGCGCAATCGTTCATCGACAAGATCGCGGAGGCATGCCGTGCGGCCGTGGATCGCGACTACGCGATCCTTCTCGAGCGCAAGCGCCAGGATGTGCCGGACGCGAAGGAGGTGGCGGACTGGGAGAAGAGCTACTACAAGGAGCTGGTCAAGTCGGAACGGTACGCGTTCGAGTCCCAATCGGTGAGGCCGTATTTCAACTTCAAGGACGTGCGGCAGGGGCTCTTCGACCTGACAGGCAAGCTCTTCGGCGTGCGGTATGAGCAGGTCCACGGGCTCAAGCTCTGGCATCCGGAGGTGACCGCGTGGGATGTGTTCGACGGCAAGGAACGACTCGGTCGGTTCTACCTGGACCTGCACCCGCGCGACAACAAGTACAAACACGCGGCGCAGTTCGGCTACCGGACGGGCATCGCGGGGGTTCGTCTTCCGCAAGCGGCGCTCGTGTGCAACTTCCCGAACCCGTCGGACAGCCCGGACGGTGTCGCGCTCATGGAACACGCCCAGGTCGTGACGTTTTTCCATGAGTTCGGCCATCTGCTGCATACCATCTTCGCCGGCCACCTTCGATGGATGGGCAACAGCGGCATCAACACGGAGCGTGATTTCGTCGAGGCGCCGTCGCAGATGCTCGAGGAATGGTGCTGGGACGTGGACACGCTCCAGGTCTTCGCGCGGCATTACCAGACCGGCGCGCCGATTCCGGCCGACCTGGTGCGCAGGATGAAAAGCGCGGCCGACTTCGGCAAGGGGCTCGACACCGCCCATCAGATGTTCTATGCGTCGGTATCACTCAACTATTACGACCGTGATCCCGCCACGCTGGATACGACGGAGAAGCTCATCGAGCTACAAAGCAAGTACAGCCCGTTCCGCTACATCGACGGCACGCATTTTCAATGCAACTTCGGCCACCTCGACGGGTATTCCGCGATCTACTACACCTACATGTGGTCCAAGGTCATCGCGAAGGACATGTTCACGCGGTTCGAGCGCGAGGGCAGGTTCAACGTCAAGACCGCGCGGGCGTATCGCCACCGCGTGCTCGAACCCGGCGGGTCCAAGAAGGCGGCGGAGCTGGTCGCGAGCTTCCTCGGGCGACCGTACGCGTTCGACGCGTTCGAGGCGTGGCTCAACCGGTCGTCATGAGGTTCGCCGGGCCGGCTCCGGTATGGTGAAGGACGTTCCGAACCGTGCCGCTGCGCCACGCGCCGGCGGGTCCATGCCGCACGGATTGTGCCGCGCGGGACACGCCGCCCCGATCTGCAGCGGTCCTACCACGCTCGACACGCCGTGTTGATTCACACCGCCGACCTCACCCGCGCGGATCGGCATTCGCCGGACCGGCGGTGTGCTGGACCGGCGGGACGCCAGCCGTTCGAGACACCACCGCGCGGCGGTCCGATTCTGCTTGACGCGCGCCGACGTCGGTGGATGTCGCGTGACCTGGTTTGATCTCGCCGCGACCCCAGTTGGGTCTCGTACCCAGGTTGGGGCACCCAAACCGGGTAATAGTCCCCAGCGGTGCGACTGCACGATGCCGCATGCTTGCGTCGCGCCCCCATTCACGACGCGGAATCCGCGTTTGAGAGCGGGTTGGGGCATGGCGCATGCGTGGCACCGCATGTGCCGTTAGCTGCGTGGAGCTGTGGGACCATGCCCCGCTTGGCGCGTTGACACACCGGGCAGGGACTCATCGCTATGCTCCGGCCTTGGGGAGCAACACCCCCACGGTGTTCCAGCGGCCGTGGAGGGGAGGACCAGGATCCCGACGGGTGACTCGGTTGCGCAGGGGTAGCGCAGGCGAGTTGCCTTGTCGGCGACCCGGGTGGCTCATCCGTTGGTTCGGTGCGCGGTTCGGTTCGACGGACCGCGGGACGCACGCCGCGACTGCCGTTCGAGGCCATGCCACTTCTCTTGGCTCCGCCACCACGATTCTTCCAGTCACCGTGAATAGGTCTGACCGTGTAGCGCTCGGGACCAGCGGCGTCTCGTTCCGGGCCAACGGCGCTTCGTGAAGCACTGGCGTCGCGTGCTCGGATCGTGTAGCATGTGGCGCTGGTAGCGATAGCTCCGTTCGGCCTGTGAGAGGGCGCTGCGCAGGCAGCGTGCGGTGAATCACTTGTGGTACCCGCATGGCTCGCGCGTGCGGCATCTTGTCCGTGCCGGTGCGACATCGGTGCCACGCTTGGTCGTCACAATCGAGACATTGTTTTTCACGTTGCATGGGAGGGCGCTAATGAGCCGATCTGACGTTTTCCATGTTTTGCCCGCTTTGGTTGTGCTTGGGGGTACGGTGGCGCACGGTGCGACGCTCGATGTCACGGTTACGAGCGGCGGCGCGAGCCAGGTGACGGTGTTGCCCGGTATGCCGGTCGATTATGAAGTGAACGGCGTGCTCAGCAGCGCCGCCGACAACGGCGGGTTGGCGCTCGTGTTGTTGGATCTGAGCTTCGACGGCGGCCCGCTCGATCCGGCGGATACGCCGACCACCGAGCCGATGGCGAGCTTCGTGTTGGATATGGGGATCACGAATCCGGCCGGCTTCGGCGGTACCGTGATCAACGGCACGTTGGTTCAAGTCGGCGGATCACAGAATACGATCAACAACGACGTGAACAACGCGCCGTTCCCGATCGGGACGGTGACCGTAAACGTGGCCCACCCGCCCGATGGTCAGGTGCTGGTCACCGGGTCTTTGACGGCACCGCTTACGCCCGGGACGTACGTGCTCGGCGTGGCCAACATTCAGGCGACCGTGATTCAAGCGGGTCAGGACGGGAATCCGTTTTGGGCGACGGAGTTGGCCACGGGCGTTGCCGTGTCGAACCTGACGGTCGATGTCGTGGCCGGCGGCCCGATCCCGACGGTGTCGGAATGGGGCATGATCGCGTTGGCGTGCACGCTCTTGGTGGCCGGTGGTGTGGTCATCGTGCGGCGTGGTGGTGCGGCGGTCGGGTCGCGCTCGGCGGCGTAACGGCGCCCGACGGCGCCGTCGGGGATGCTTCTTCGGGCTGGCGGGGATGCTTCTTCGGGCTCACTCGGAGGGTTCCGGCGCTGCTTCTCGCGCTGCTTACTACCTACCGAGCGCGCGGGCCACAACGTGTCAAGTTCGGCAGCACGCGTGGTCGGTGTGGCGCCGAGCCGGCGCAACGCCCCCGTGTGTTTTGCGCCCCGGGGCCGCGTAGGGGTGGCGGCTACCGCTTGTCGCCGGCGTCATCCGCGTCACCGGCGATGTTCTCGCGCATGTCGGTGTCGGCCTGAATGTTCTTCATGCGGTAGTAGTCCATGATGCCGAGGTTGCCGCTTCGAAACGCCTCGGCCATGGCGAGTGGCACCTCGGCCTCGGCCAGGACGACTTTGGCACGGTTTTCTTCCACCTTGGCCCGGTTCTCGGCGGCTTGAGCGATGGCCATGGCGCGTCGCTTTTCGGCCTCGGCCTGAAAGCGCCGCTTGTCCGCTTCGGCCTGCTCGGCCTGGAGCTTGGCGCCGACGTTGGCCTCTCCGCCGACGCCGGCGACGCTGACGTCTGCGATGTCGACGGAGAGGATTTCGAACGCGGTCCCCGAGTCGAGCCCGGAGCCGAGCGCCCTTCGTGCGATGTCGTCGGGGTTCTCGAGGACGTCTTTGTAGCTGGCGGCGGATCCGATAGCGCTCACGATGGCCTGCCCGACCCGTGCGATGATGGTTTCTTCGGTGGCGCCGCCGATCAGTTGGCTGATATTCGTTCGGACGGTGACGCGGCCCTTGACGAGCAAGCGGATGCCGTCCTTGGCGACCGCGTCGAGCCTGTCGGTTCCACTGCCGGAGGCGTCAACGCCGGGGCAATCTATGACCTTGGGGTTCACGGAGGTGTTGACGGCGTCGAGGATGTCTCGCCCGGCGAGGTCGATCGCGCACGCCTTCTTCCACTGCAGATCGATCGATGCGCGGTTCGCGGCGATCATCGCGCGCGAGACGTGCGTGACCCGGCCGCCGGCGAGGAAATGGCTTTCCAGCTCGTTCGTGCTGACGTCGTGGATCCCGGCCTTGACGAGCTGGATCCTCGCGAGCACGATCGTCGTGCCGTCGACCTTGCGGAGCTTCATCCCGACGAGGTCGGCGAAGCCGACGTTGGCCTTGCTCATGAACGCCTGGAGCCAGAGACGGAAGAACTGTCCGATGACGGCCACGAACACGAGGCCGACGAGGATGGCCACGCCGGCGACAATGATCCAAAAAGTTTCCATGGTCTTGTACCTTTACCACGGTCGGCGATTACGGCCCGCCAAGGCGGTTCCAACCTTCCCGTGGCATGTTCGTTTCGAAGGGTCCGCTCTGCGGACCATCCGGTTCGTCGCGTCAGGCCGGTCCGCAGCGCCGAGTCAACTCGGTTTTCCGAGCCCCGACCGTTGCGGAAGCAAGATGCCCACACACCGAGACACGCCGGCACCCCGTGACGGACGCGGCTCGGGGCAGGACAGCGTTATCATGCCTGAATCACTGCGCTGGCAGCCCGTTGAAAAAGTCTGTGGGACCGACTTTCTCGTCGGTCAACCGCCGCTGGTGTGCCAAGAACAACCGACTGGAAACCAGTTCCACAGAATATCCTGCTTCTCCACGGTCCGCTAGGCCTTGATCTCCACGACGGCCAACTGGCCGCCCGCGATGCGTACACCCCTGACGGCGACACCGGCTTCGATCATACCCATTTCGGCGATGCAGGGCACGCGCCGGCCGTTGAACGTGCACGTACCCACCGGGCGAAGCGGGGACGTGCTCATGCCGTCGCACCCGATGAGCGGCGCCAATTCGTCGATCGGCACCGCGGTGTCGGCCGTGGTGAGCGTGGGATTCGGCGGCGATATAAGCCTGCCGATCGGCGTGCGATGCCAGTACTTGATCGACACGTACGCGAGCGTCGGGACGAACACGAGACACGCCAAGATCGCGACCACGCCGGCGGCATGGCCATAGCTGAACGTCTTAACAATCGCTGCGATGAGAAACGCGAGTCCGGCGATCGTGAGGATGCCATGCGACGGAATGAAGATCTCCGCGACGAGCATCACGACGCCGACACCGTACAAGAGAATGAGTAGTCCCACGTCGCTCATGATTCCCGGCTAACGCACGGCGCGGACGACCACGCGGTTGCCGCGCCGCTCGACGACCTCCACCGAACCGTTCGCGTCGAGGAACTCGCCCTGCGTGACCACGTCGACGAGCACGGTGCCAAACCGTGCCTTGCCGGCCGGGCGCAATGGGCTTTCGGTCCGCCCCACGTCACCTACGCGGGCCGCCCCGTGGTACGCGTCGCCGACCCGGACCTCCGACGGCGTCGGGTTCGGCGGCGCGAGCGCCTGGAACGCGGCCGTGTGCGGCAGGATCCGACGCAGCATGACCATCCCGGCGATCGACATGACCATGGACGCCGCGAGCGTCATGATACCCTGTTTGATCCATACGAGCGTGCCGGCGAACGACGGCAGGAACAGCGGGAAACTCCGCCCGGGTTCTTCCGGCACGAACGTCGCAAGCAGCCCGACGATGAGGCAGATCAGGCCGGATATGCCCGCGATACCGAAACCGGGAATCACGAAGATCTCGAGCGCGATGAGCGCGACACCGACGCCGATCAACGCGATTTCCCATACGTTGGCGAGTCCGGACAGGTACGGCGCACCGACGAACACGAGCAGTGCAATGAGCGCCACGAGCCCCGGCACCCCAACGCCCGGCGTGTTGAACTCCACATACGCGCCGAGCAACACGATGATCATGAGGAAGCCACGGACGTACATCGACGTCATCCAAAGCGCGAGCGACTCGGACCAGAGCGCGCCGACGCGGAACGTCGATGCGAGATCGTATCGCGCCTCGAGGTCCGCCGCGGACGACACGATGCCCTTGCTGAAGCCGTACGCCTGCGCCTCGGCCGCGGACATCTCGAGGAGTTGATCGCTTCGCACGACCGGCTGGATCACGTCGACGTCGCGGTCGAGCACGTCATCGTGGTACGACTCCACGAGCCGCCACATCGCGTCGGGGTCGGCGGCGGCGTCGCCGGGATCGGTGAACGCGCTCGCGGTAAGACCGAGTCGCTTGATCTTTTCCTCGCGGAACACGAACTTCCGCTCGCCCGTCTCGACGTGCTCGATCCACCAGACCTCGCGATCCGGCAGCACGAACGCCTCGGACAACACCTGGCTGTAGCCGTTGAGCTGGGCCGATGCACGGAAGTCGGCGAGCACGGGCGTATACGCCTTCGGTTGAAGGTCTTCGGGGACGGCTTGGGCGCCGCCCGGGCCGCCGAAGATGACCTGCGAGTCCCCGATCCGCGACGACCGGGCCATGACGATCTCATCGCACGCGACCGCGACGAGCGAGCCGCCGGAGTGCGCGTTCGTGTTGACCCAGGCGACCGTCTTGATGTCGTGGAGATTTCGGATCAGGTCGGCGACGCCGATGGAACTCGTAACGAGCCCCCCGGGCGTATCGAACTCGATGATGATCACGTCGGCGCCTCGCGCGCGGGACTCCTTAATGCGGCGCGCGATGCTCTCCTTCGTGATGTCCGTGATCACACCGTGTAGCGGAATGATCGCGCCGGTACGGGCGGATCGTGCATCGATCGGATCCTCGTCCGGGGTCGCCGCCGCCGCCGCAAACGCCCACGTGACCGCCGCCAACCCCGCTAGGACCACCGCCGCGCGCCGCGGCAACCTGGCCGAGACGCACGCGGCCGCGAACGTACGGGCGGACGCGCTCGCGGACACCGCGGGCGTCGCACCGCACCGCGGATCGGCGTTTGTAGCGATGGAAGGTCTACTGGCCATGACGTTCAGACTTTGCCGGGTGGCCCGTGGAGGCACCCCGCGCGATCCCTGCGCACGGACACACACGCCCGGCAACCCGGTATCTGATTCTATTTGCCTGCCCGCTGTTCGGCAAGTTGAAACACGCGTCAGGATTGGAATCCCCATTGGAATCGGTGGGTGCGCAGGTCGCGCCTCCGCGCTATGGGGGGCGCCTCGACATCGTGGACGGCGTACGGCGTGCGACGGGTCAGTCGTCCGCCGGCGTTGCCGCCGCGAGCGCCACGCGGTTCGCACGCCACCAGTCGATCGTCCGGCGCAGGCCGTCCTCAAGGTCGACCGTCGCGCGCCACCCGAACCGCTCGACGGCCCGCGATGTGTCGAGCCGCCGCCGCGGCTGACCGTCGGGAAGGGAGGCGTCCCACGCGATGTCGCCCGAGAACCCCGTGATCCCGGCGATCAACCCGGCCAGGTCGGCGATCGTGATTTCGCGGCCGGTGCCGAGGTTGATCGGCTCCGGATCGTTCACCGTGGCCGCCGCCGCGACGATCGCGTCGGCTGCGTCGTCGACGAACATGAACTCGCGGCTCGCCCGACCCGTGCCCCAACACACGACACGATCGTCGCCGCGGTCTACGGCCGTGCACAACCTGCGAATGAGCGACGGGATGACGTGCGACGTCTCGGCGTCGAAGTTGTCGTGCGGCCCGTATAGATTCACCGGGAGCAGATAGACGCCGTTGAATCCATACTCCGCCCGATACGCGTCGAGCATGACGCCCAACGCGCGTTTCGTCACGCCGTACGGCGCGTTCGTGGCTTCCGGGTATCCGCGCCAAAGGTCGGTCTCGCGAAACGGCACCGGGCAATCACGGGGATACGCGCAGACCGAACCGACCTGTACGAACTTCTCGACGCCGACGCGGCGGGCACGCTCGATGAGGTGCAGCCCCATCGCCATGTTCGCGTAGAAAAAGCGGCCGGGACGCCGCCGGTTCGCACCGATACCGCCGACTTCGGCCGCCAGGTGGATCACCACGTCCGGGCGTGCCCGCGCGAGCATCCGCGCTACCGCGTCGGGGTCTGTCAGGTCGAAATCGAAAGACCGGGGCACGAACACGTCGGCGGCGCCGAGCGCCGCGAGCCTCCGGCACACGACCCGACCAAGGAACCCCGCCCCCCCGGTGACGCAGACCCGCTTAGCATGCCAGTACAAACGTGACGCCATCGTAAGAAGTATATCGGCCGGCGGACGCGTCGGAGACTACTGTGCCATTAACCCTGGAACGCCGGTTTTGTACGATCAGCCGTGGAACTGCGGTTTCGGCGGGATGGCGCGGCTCCCGCCGGGCCGTGGTCATACCTGGCGGTGGGCATGGGTGCCCAAGGCCTGTGCCGTGGGAAACGCACCGAGGCGTTGCGATGGGCACTATGCTTGACGGGCGAGCTCATGCAGCAGGTGGACGGCCGCCTTGGTCCCGTTGTGGAAATCCGACAGCACGAAGAACTCGTTGGGGCCGTGCGCGTTGCAGTCGGGCACGCAAAACCCGAGCATGAGCGACTCGGCCCCGAGCACCTCCTTGAACATCGGCAGAATCGGCAGCGTGCCCCCCTCGCGGATCAACACCGGTTCCCGGCCGAACCCGGCCGCCACCGCCCGCCGCGCCGCCCCGATGCCGGGCGAGTCGGCGGGGCACACGTACGCCGCACACCCGGCGTGGTCCGCGATCTCGACCTTGACGCCGGCCGGGGCCGCGGCCTGGACGGCCCGCTCGAACGCGTCGGAAATCTTCCGGGGGTCCTGATCCGGCACGATCCGCATCGACACCTTGGCCGAGACGCGCGCCGGGATAATCGTCGACGCACCCTCGCCGGTGAACCCGCCGAACAGGCCGTTGACGTCGAGCGTGGGCCGGAGCCAACGACGTTCGAGCGTGCTGTAGCCCTTCTCGCCGTCGAGCACCTCCGCACCGGTCATCTTCCGGTACGCGTCCTCGGACAGCGGCAGCGCCTCGAGCGCGGCCCGCTCGCGGTCCGACGGCGGACGGACGTCGTCGTAGTAGCCCGGGATCGTGATGCGGCGGTCGGCGTCATGGAGGGACGCAATGATCGCGGCGAGGGCATTGCCCGGATTCACGACCGTGCCACCGAACGAGCCGCTGTGGAGGTCCTGCTTCGGACCCGTGACCGTGATTTCCTTGTAGATGAGCCCCTTCGTGCCGTACGTGATCGCGGGCGTATCCCGGTCGAGCTTGGCGGTGTCGGACAGCACGACGTAATCGCACGCGAGCCGCTCCCGGTGCGCCCGGACGACGGCCTCCAGGTTCGCCGAGCCGATCTCCTCCTCGCCCTCGATAAGGAACTTGACGCGGATCGGGGTCCGACCGGCCGCCTTGGTCCAGCTCTCCGCGGCGAGCAGGTGCGTGAGGACCTGCCCCTTGTCGTCGGCCGCACCGCGCGCGTACATCGCGCCGTTTCGTACGGTAGGCTCGAACGGCGGCGAGTGCCAAAGTGATTCGTCACCGACCGGCTGGACATCGACGTGCCCGTACACGAGCACGGTGGGTCCGCCCCCATCGACCGGGCCGGTGTCGCCGATGACGCACGGATGTCGCTGCGTCTCCACGATGTCACACGCGATACCACACCCCGCCAACAGGTCGCGGACCCAGTCGGCACCGCGTCTCGTGTCGGCGTCGTGGGCCGGGTCGGTCGAGACGCTGGGAATCCGGATGAAGTCACGAAGCCGCTCGATATGGGCGTCGCGATTCGATTCGATATGGGCGAGGGCTTTGTCGATCGAGGGTCTGTCCATGGTGGTTGGGTCCAATCACGTCTCCAAGTTGTCCCGGCTGCGCTGTCGCTGCGCGACGTCACCGCTGCCGCGACGCCGCATACACGCGTTCGGGCCCGCGCGCCGACCGGTTGTTCGGACACCGTTCGGTCGTCGGGGCGCCGTTCCGGTGGTGACGCGGCGTCCAGGGGCCGCACATCGCCCGGGTGTTGTCGAAGCCGCCCGGTGCTCGGGGCCGGCGCGTGATCACCCGTCGGTTTGTGGGTGCTTGGTCCGACCCGAACCGCGCCCGCACGGACGCGACCGGGAGCCAAACTCACACGAACAGGCGCGAAGATGCACTCGTGACGATCGGTCGGCCGTCATCCCGTCCACCGCGTGCGTCGGAGCGGCCCGCTGGCTGACTTGCCGTCGTCCCTTGCGGGCTACCGATGGCATCGTAACACCAACCCCACCGCATCGCCACCGGGCGGCGTGAACCAGACGCGTACACCGCCGCTGACGGGGCCCCTGCACGCGGCCGGCGCGACGTCGGCGGCCGCGGATCGAGATCGGTGCAACGCAACTTCTTTTCCAGAATGAGGTTAATGTTTCCGTGTCCCGGCGCATTGCGGCCCGCACCGGGGGCACGATAATACCAGCCTCGAACGGGTGCGCCCTGGCGTGAACGATCCAACATCCACACCACCGACCACCGGCCCGGACGAACCGCCGACCAGCCGCACGGATAACGTCCTCGTCCGCGTTCGTGATCTTCGCGTGCGGTTCCCGGTGCGCAAGGGGCTCTTCGGCCGCGTGACGGGCTGGGTTCGCGCCGTCGACGGCGTGGGCTTCGACATCCCCGCCGGTACGACGCTCGGCCTCGTCGGAGAGAGCGGCTGCGGCAAGACCACCGTAGCGCGGGCGATCCTGCGCCTCGTGGAGCCGGAGCACGGCAGTGTCGCGTTCGACGGCGTGGATGTCCTCGGCGCGGCGAAGGGGGAGCTACGCCGACTGCGCCGGCACATGCAGCTCGTGTTTCAGGATCCGTTCGGAAGCCTCAACCCGCGGCTACGCGTGGGCGGCATCATCGCCGAGCCGCTCGCGATTCACCGCCTCGCGCGCGGTGCCCGGCGGACGCGACGCGTCGCCGAGCTGCTGGCGTCGGTGGGCCTGCGGGACGGCGACGCAAGCCGGTATCCCCATGAGTTCTCCGGCGGGCAGCGGCAGCGGATCGGCATCGCCCGTGCGATTGCGCCGAACCCGCGATTTGTCATATGCGACGAGCCGGTCAGCGCGCTCGATGTCTCGATCCAAGCCCAGATTCTCAATCTCCTGCGGGACCTGCAGGAATCGCTCGGCCTGACGTATCTCTTCATCGCGCACAACCTGGCCGTCGTCAAGCACTTCAGCGATCGCGTGGCCGTCATGTACCTCGGCAAGATCGTCGAACACGCCGCCGCGGACGCGATCTACACCCGCCCCGGCCATCCCTACACGATCGCCCTGCTCGCGGCGGTACCCGAGCCGGACCCGACCACGCGGGGCTTGGACGCGGTGCTCGCCGGCGACCTGCCGAGCCCGATCGACCCGCCGCCCGGCTGTACGTTTCACACGCGCTGTCCGTTCGTCACGGACAAGTGCCGCACCGTGACACCGCGACTCGAGCACCACGCGTCGTTCGCCCCCGATCACGTCGTCGCGTGCCACCACGCGGCCCAAATCGCTCACGACGAGGCGGCCCGCCGGGCGTCGCCGCCCCGGTGATCGATGCTGTTCGCGCGGATCAAGAAAGAGACATGCCCGCTACTGGGCGAGGCGGGAGTCGAACCCGCACGGGGTGTTGCCCCAGGAGATTTTAAGTCTCCAGCGTCTGCCGTTTCGCCACTCGCCCGAGCGTGTTTTCATAGCGTTCGCTTTCCCATCACAGATGCGTGCGCCGTGTATCCGCCCCGCGGTTTCCTACCCTGAAGCCGTTTCGCCGGAAGACTCGCACCATGGGACGACAACGCATCGCTCGGCTCGTCCGCGGCAGCGGCCAGCGCGTCGTCCGCGGCAAACGGGCCCCTGGCGATCACCTGCTGCGTCGAGGCACGCGATTTCCTGGAGAACGGATGCCGGTTCGGACCTGCAACGTAGACCGGTGGTCCACCACCGCCAAACGTCGAATCAAGCTTCGGCAGCACGATCCAACAACGTAGTACCGCCGGAGCCCTACGCTACCACGATTGCGGTGTGGACGGCAAACGCAACGCCAAGTCCGAACGCCC
>JBHHVO010000047.1:0-13617 GCA_046754365.1 Phycisphaerae bacterium
GACGGTCGACGAGGGTTTCCGGGCGGTACTGCTCGTGGCCGGCGGAGCGGACGCCGCGTCAACGTTCGACGCCCGCCGCGCCGCGCTCGTCCGGCGCGCCGCCGTCGACGACACCTGGCCGTTGGTGGAAGATCAACTGCTCGACAACGGGACGCTGGCCTACATGCTATCCCGGATTTGCGACCTGCCCCGCGGCGTCAACGAGCGGCTCGCGCGCATGACGGGTTGGGGCCGGCGACGGTATGCGCTCAGGACGTGTGTGCACGAGGGGCTTATGACATACGGCCCGGCGCACGCGTTCGTCACCGGCGGCGCGCTCCTCGCGGCCGTCACGGCGGCGGATGAATACCTCGACCGCCGGCGCACCGCGCCGTAACCCACCACCGGCACCGCCACCGCTTGGGTGACGCGGGCTACTACACCGTGAAGGTTGTTCTTGCCGGCCGGAATCAACCACCCGCAGGATCAAGACTGACGATACACTACACGACGTGCGGGCGCGGCTCGAAATACCGTTGCAGCGGCCTGACCTCGAGCGGCACGGCGTCGCGACCGTCGTCGCCGCGGCGGAGCGCGCGGATACCCTCGACCGCGGCGCGGGCGCCGGCGAGCGTGGTGATGAGCGGGATCCGGTGGGCCGTGGCGGCCGCACGCCAACGCCCCTCGTCGGATGCCGGCCCGGTGTGGATCGGCGTGTTGATGAGCAGGTGCAACGTGCCGTCGGCGATGAGGTCGGCGAGGTACGGCGTGTCCTTCTCCTTGGACTTATACACGATGTGCGCCGGGATGCCCGCGTCGTGGAGTACACCGCGCGTACCGGTGGTGGAATAGATCGTAAACCCCATGTCGTACAGGTCCCGCGCGATCGATACGATCCGGGGCTTGTCGGCGTCGTGAACGCTCACGAGGGCGTTGCCCGCCGTCGGCAAAGAGAGACCGCACGCGATCTGCGCCTTGGCGAACGCCCGCCCGAACGAACCCGCGATCGCCATGACCTCGCCGGTGCTGTGCATCTCGGGGCCGAGGATCACGTCGACACCCGCGAACTTCTCGAACGGGAACACCGGCGCCTTGATCGCCGTGTGCGTCGGACGCGGCGTCCTGTCCACGCCATACGCCGCGAGCACGTCCACCAGCGGTTCACCGAGCATGACCCGCGTGGCGATGCGGGCCCACGGCACCCCGGTCGCCTTGGCGACAAACGGCAGCGTCCGCGACGCCCGCGGATTCACCTCGAGCACGTAGATCGTTCGGTTCAAAACCGCGTATTGGACGTTCATCGCACCGCATACGTTGAGCCGCTCGGCGAGCCGTCGCGTCGATCGATAGAGCTCCTCGATCACCATCGGCCCGAGGGAAAACGGCGGCAGCACGCACGTGCTGTCGCCGCTGTGGATGCCCGCCTCCTCGATGTGTTCCATGATGCCGGCGACCATACACGTGTGCGACGCCGTATCCCCGCGACGCGCCGCGCCGGCATCGCACGCGGCGAGCTTGTCGCTCGCCCCGTCCGCGCGTGCGTCCGCCCGGGCGCGTGCACACATACCGGCGTCGGGGCGGGGCGCGCCGGCGAACCCGAGCGGCTCAGCGCTCTCGCGGAAGTCGGCTACGGCGTCGACGTCGACCTCGATCGCGTCGCTCAGGAACTTGTCGATGAGGATCGGGTTGTCCGTGAAGCTCGCCGCGCGGTCGGTCGCACCGAACGCCTCGGCGAAGAACGCGTCCAGGTCCGTGTCGTTGTTGCAGACCTTCATGCCGCGACCGCCGAGCACATAACTCGGGCGAACCAACACGGGATACCCGATGCGGCGCGCGATCCCGGTCGCGTCGCCGCGGCTTTTCGCGATCCCGCTCTTTGGCTGAAGCAGGCTCAGCTCGCGAAGGACGCGGTTGAACGCGTCGCGGTCCTCCGCGCGATGGATCGCCTCGGGCTGCGTCCCGATGATCGGCACGCCCGCGTCCTTGAGGCCCTCGGCGAGGTTGATCGGTGTCTGCCCGCCGAACTGGACGATCACACCTTTGACATGGCCACCGGGCTCGGTGAGCGGCCGGCCGTTGAGCCGTTCGATCACGTTGAGCACATCCTCATGCGTCAGCGGCTCGAAAAAGAGCATGTCGCTCGTGTCGAAGTCCGTGCTTACGGTCTCCGGGTTCGAGTTGATCATGACCGACTCGTAGCCCGCATCGCGCGCGGCGAACGCGGCGTGGCAACAGCAGTAGTCGAACTCGATCCCCTGACCGATGCGATTCGGTCCGCCGCCGAGGATCACGATCTTCGGCCGCTCCGTGACGCGAATCTCGTCGTCGGTCCAGGGCGTCACAGTTCCGTCGGCCGGGGCGACCGTCACTTGCGGTGTCTCGTGCGAGGCATAGTAGTACGGCGTGCGCGCGTCGAACTCGGCCGCACACGTGTCGACGAGCTTGTACACGGGTCGCGGTCCGCGCGTCGCGCACGCCGCCGTCGGCGCGGAGTCCGTCGCCTGGGACGCCGTCCGTGAATCGCCGCCCGGCACCGCGCCCGAGACGGTCCGCGGCTCGGCGGCGGATGCCACGCCCGCGGTCGACGCCCGGTGTGTGGCCGCGTCCGCTGCGGCGTGAGCGCATTGCACGTCGCTGTAGCCGAGTTGCTTCGACCTTGCCCGTACGTCGTCCGCCGGTACACAACGGTCCACCGATGCATCACGCGTTGCCGGACCGGCGATGTGCCGCAAGAGACGCTCGTCCTCAAACGCGACGAGTTCATGCATCTGCGCGAGAAACCACGGGTCGATGCGTGTGAGTTCGTGGACCTGCTCCACGCTCCAGCCCGCCTTGAACGCGTAACGGATGTAGTAGGGGCGCCCCTGACACGGGTGCAAGAGTTTCTCCCGGAGCGCGTCGCGCGGGATCGGCCACGCCCGGGCGGTTTGTTCTTCCGTGTCGGGCGGCGCCTCGGTGGCCGTGCTGCCGCCGATCACGGGTGGCCCGCCGCCGGCGTCCGGCGTCCTCGATTCATGCCGCCGGCGCCGCGCGTCGAGCCACGCATCGTTGTCGTCGAGCCCGAACCCGAACCGCTTGATCTCCATCGACCGGATGCACTTTTGCAGCGCTTCCTTAAACGTCCGGCCGATCGCCATCGCCTCGCCGACCGACTTCATCTGCGTCGTAAGCCGTTCATCGGCGTCGGGAAACTTCTCGAACGTCCAGCGCGGCATCTTGACGACGACGTAATCGATCGCGGGCTCGAAGCTCGCGGGCGTCGTCTTCGTGATGTCGTTCGGCAGCTCGTCGAGCGTATATCCGACCGCGAGCTTGGCCGCGATCCGCGCGATCGGATACCCGGTCGCCTTGCTCGCGAGCGCGGACGACCGCGACACGCGCGGGTTCATCTCGATCACCACCTGCCGCCCCGTCTTCGGATCCACGGCGAACTGGATGTTGCATCCGCCGGTGTCGACGCCGATCGCCCGGATGATCGCGATCGCGGCGTCACGCATCCGCTGGTACGCCGCGTTGGACAGCGTCTGCGCCGGCGCCACGGTGATGGAATCCCCGGTGTGCACCCCCATCGGGTCGATGTTTTCGATCGAACAGATGATCACGACGTTGTCCGCGCGGTCGCGCATGACCTCGAGCTCGAACTCCTTCCAGCCGTACAGGTCCTCCTCGATCAGGACCTCGCCGATCCGGGAGTATGCGAGACCGCGCCGGGCGATCGTCTCAAACTCATCCCGTGTCCGACAGAAACCGCCGCCCGCGCCGCCGAGCGTATACGCCGGCCGGATGCAGCACGGCAGGTGCACACGCTCGATCACCCGCCGGGCCTCCGGCCACGAATGGGCGACGCCCGAGCGCGGCACGTCCAGCCCGATCCGCTCCATGGTCGCCTTGAAGTCCGTGCGATTCTCGGCCCGGCGGATCGCGTCCGCCGCCGCACCGATCATCTCGACCCCATGTCGCTCCAGGATGCCGCGCTCCGCGACCTCGATTGCGCAGTTGAGCCCCGTCTGTCCGCCGAGCGTCGGGAGCAGCGCGTCGACCGGTGCGCCGTCGTCCCGCTCGCGCTGCAGGACCTTGTCGATGAAGTCCGGCGTAATCGGCTCGATGTACGTCCGGTCGGCCATGTCCGGGTCCGTCATGATCGTCGCCGGGTTGCTGTTGATCAGCACGACGCGATACCCCTCCTCGCGCAGCGCCTTGCACGCCTGCGTACCCGAATAGTCGAACTCGCAACCTTGTCCGATGACGATCGGCCCGGACCCGATGATGAGGATGCTGTGGATGTCGCTCCGCTTCGGCATGGGCCCACCGTAGCATCCGGCCGCCCCGACGCAACGCCATCACGCCGGACCGGCCGACCGGTTGTCCCCGCGCCACGCCGCGCGACGGGGACACGCCCGATGCCCCGGGTCGTGCGCGCGCGTGACCTGCCCGGCAGATCCTGAGGGAGCCCCGACGGAGTGGCCGCGATACCGCGGGCCGGCCGACTTGTACTTCTGTTCCGGCACACCCCGTGTTAATCCGTCACGCGGGACGCACGCGACACGTGCGATACCGACTTTAATAACGTCTCGGTTTATGCCGGTGCGACGGGTACTGCGAGCCTGGTCACAGTATCGCGACACTGGTCGCACGCGCGCGGGTGCTGTGGCGCAGTGCGTCCCAAAGCGGCACGGCAGCGAAGATTGACGCTAAACGCTAAGTCATTCATAGAAAATAGATTGTGTACAAAGGCGACCAGCGGCGCGGTCAACGGGGACACGTCTGGCAATCGACGTGCTTGGGTATCGGACATTCCTGACAATTCAGGGTCGGCTTTCCTGGGATAACGTCCCGCACAGTGGAATACTCGGAGGACCAAAATCTAATGTGGACTGTATGTTTGCGGAGTCGGTGCGCGCGGATCGTGCAGGTACTCGCCGTCATGACGGCGGGATGGGCGAGTGGTCAGGCTTTCGGACAAGCCAACGGCGGGCCGGATGTCATCGCCGGGGACGTACTTGACGCCAGTGTCTACGGCACGTTCGGCACCACCGCCGCGATTTCGATGAGGACCGACTCCTGCAACATCGGCGACCAGCCGCTCGACTGGCTCGCCCTTCCCGACAACCGCCACCCCGTCATCGCCCAGAACATGTACCGGCTCAAGGATGGTCGACTCCGGCAGATTGGTCAGGCGTGGGTCAAGCATGGCTTCGCCGCCCTGCAGGAGAACCTGTGTTTCACCGACTGTCAGGAGAATCCGGACGGTACCGCGCTCGGCGTGCACTGCTCCGATCCGTACTCCGCGGGTCTTAACCGCGGGCCGATGCTGGGACCACGCAGCGAGATCAACCCGGTCACGGGGTTTTTTGATCCCGCGACGGCCAATGATCACACGGGGCACAACCACACGGCCGTCAGCCACGGACTCCAGGTCAGCCAGTGGGACCTCGGCAACCCCGGGGCGCGCTACTTCATCGAGGCGCAGTACATCGCGCCGGACGACGCGACGGCCGGCAACGGCAACAACAACGTATCGTACCGCGAGGTGGCCGTAACGGGGAGTTTCTTCAGCCGGACGATCACCGACCTTGGACCGGTGGTTCAAGAGGAACCGGCGATCATGGCCTGGCCCGGCGCGATGTTTTCCATTCACGATAGTTGGCCTGACGACGGACGCATCATTGTCGCGTCGAAGGCGACTCAGGTGAGCGGGTCGCTGTATCGCTATGATTACGCCGTCTACAACATGAACAGCGACCGTGGTATCAGATGGTTCTCGGTACCCATGCAAGCGACGCTTTGGAGCGCGTTGGTGTTCGCCGGGGTCCCATCGCATGAGGAGGGCCTTTCCAACGCGCCGTGGGTCGGAACCCTGGTGGGAAGCAACGTCCGATGGCAGACCGACCTGTACACCGTGAACCCGAATGCGAATGCGATCCGATGGGGCACGATGTACAACTTCTGGTTCTACGCGTTCGGCGCGCCGGTGCCGGGCGTGGCTACGCTGGGCAAGTTCAAGCCGGGCACGGACGCGTCGGTCTTCATTGCGGATGTCATGCGACCATCGTCGGGCGATTGCAACCACAACGGCATCGCCGACGCGCAGGAAATCGCCGGCTGCGCCCCGGGAGATGCGACTTGCGCCGATTGCAACGGCAATCTGCTGCTGGATGGATGCGAGATCGCGTGGAATGACTGCAACGGCAATGGGACGCCCGACGACTGCGACATCGCAAGTGGTGCGGCGTCGGATTGCAACGGCAACGAACAGCCCGACGTGTGTGAACTCGCGGGCAACGACTGCGACGGCAACGGCGTCATCGATGAGTGCGATGTCGCGGGCGGGGGGTTGGATTGCAACCTCAACGGCGTGCTCGATGTGTGTGAGGGCAATCCCATTTGCTTCAACGACGCCTGCATCGACGCCGTCGCTATGTGCCCCGGGTCCCTAGACGGCACGACGATCCTCGCGACCGATGACGGATCGTCGTCCTGCTTCGGCGGGTCCGACGTCTGGTTCGCGTACACGCCGGGATTCGACGGCGACGCCACCATCGCCACGTGCGGCTCCGCATTGGACACCGTCGTGTCGGTCCACGCGGCGTGCCCGGGCACGACGGCCAATCAAGTCGCATGCAACGACGACGCCACGTGTGGATTCGGATCCGTCGTGACGTTCCCCGTCACCGCGGGTACGACGTATATGGTCCGGGTCGCCGGCTTCTTCGGCGACACGGGTTCCTACACACTCGACCTCACGGGGCCTGCGTGCGGCGCGCCGTGCACCCTGGATACCGACTGCGACGACGGCGCCCCGTGTACGACCGACACATGCACGCCGGCCGGTGCGTGTATGAGCACGACGACCACGCTGGCGTGTGAGGGATTCGTGCTCTCGCGCAACGCCGACTTCTCGACCGACGACCGCACGTTCACCAAGAACGAAACCATGTACATGCGCGTCTGGAGCAATCAAGTCGACTTCAACGACATCGATAAGGCCGAGTGGCAGTTGATCGACGCCGGCGGAAAGAAAATCAACAAACCGCTCACCAACCACTTCGACGGCACGTACACGGCGTCCTGGGATCTCGCCCAGCTCCCGTCCAACGCGCTCGATTGGACATGGAGCGCGCTCGTCCTGGACAAGACGCCCGTATCCTATGCCCCGTCGGACGCCGTCGTCGTGCTCCCTGAGTGTACGGGCGATGCCGATTGTGACGACGCGCTCTTCTGCAACGGCGCCGAGACCTGCGATGCCGCCCAGGTCTGCGAACCCGGAACCAGCCCGTGCAACGGCAACCAGGTCTGTGACGAGGCGGGTGATGTCTGTTTCACGCCGATCTGCGGTGACGGCGCGTGCAACGGCGCGGAAGACGGCTGCACCTGCCCGCAGGATTGCGGGGGGCCGCCGGCGGCGGAGACGAGTTGTGCCAACGGCGTCGACGACGACTGCGACGGACTCTTGGACTGCGACGATCTCGACTGCATCGGAGACCCCGCGTGCCCCAACTGCCTGCCGAACGGCGCCCCGTGCACAGCGGATGAGCAATGCTGCCTCGGTCGCTGCAGGCTCCAGAACGGATCGGTGATATGTGACTGACGCCGGCTAGCCGCCGACCCGGCGGGCCCTGCGCCCGGCGTCTCGACGCAGGCCCCACCGTCGGTGTCGCGCACGCATCCTTCGACAGCGATACCCTCGGCTGCGCGCGCCACACGGTCCTCGACGCGCCGCGGCTAGCCCTTGGGCCCCGGCGTCGCTGCGAGCGCCGCCAGGGCGAACGGCGCGGCGAGCTTGACCGTGACGCCGAAGAGGCGGCGGGCGTCGGTGCGGGGCTCGAACGTAAACGCATCGTCACCGAACACGTCGGTCAAGAATGCGCGCAGGTCCGGCTGGCAGGCCGCCAGCGTCTCCGGCGTGTTCGGTGCCAGGGCCCGGTCGTTGATGAAGAGTTCGAACGCGCGCCGGCTGAACCGCAGCGGACCCGCGCCTTCGAAATGCGCTTCCAGCAGGCCGACCGCGCGCGCGGCGGCGCCCAGCGCCTGCCGGAAACGATCCACGTTGCTGCCGTCGAGCGGGGCCTTGCGGTTGTACCGGAGCCCCCACCGATTGTCGGCGTGGTCCATGCTGTAGTCGGCCTCGGCGGCGACCAGGAGCACGCCGGGCCCGGCCGGCACGTGCCGGTAGTCCGCCACGTCGATGAGCAGTTCCGGCAGCGCGTCCTCCTGAATCCACTCGTGAAACACGTCGATGAACCGCGCGGGATCCACCCCCAACGCGCCGTCGACGTAGATCTTGACATTAACGTGCTGTAGTTCCATGGCTTCCGTTCGTACGGTCGGGCCGTCGGACGGACCGCGCGGCGGCCACCGCGGCCACGACGTGGTCACACCGGCCACGACGGGGTTGTCAGGTAAGACCGCGTCGCGTGGGTCCGCGCCGCGCCGTCAATCCGTCCCGGCCGATCGGGACGCCGCGTCCATCCGCATACGGTTGTAACAACCGTGCACGGCCTCGATGAAGAGTTGGGCCTCCTCGATCAACTCGTGGGCCGCATCGGACGTAGACGACGCGCCGGCATGCGCGTGCGCGGCAAAAAGATAATGCGCGAACTTCCCGCCGGCAAACGGGTCGAAAATGAGCTTGGTATCGTAGAAGCGCTCGCGGAACTCCTCGACAATCTCGTCGGCGTCGTCGGCCACGTCGTCATACTGCATCTTCACGAGCGCCTTCGCGGCGGTGAGCATGGCCTTGTACGCACCGTCACCGCCGCGCTGCGCGTCGCCCGCCTCGAGCGCGAGCTGCGCCTCGAACACGATCCGCTCCGCCTCCGTCATCGCGAACGTGTACGCCGTCACGACCTCGCCGGCGCACTCACCGATGCCGACGTCGCCGGTGCTGTACTCGCGTGGATCAAACCAGTCCGTGTAGAACGACGGGTCGTCATCGTGCTGCGGCTTGTCCCGCGTCAAGTCGTCGAGCACCTGCCGGATTTGCGACTTGCCGATCCGCCCGACAAACCGCGTAAACGCCTCGCCCTTTTGGCGCATCCGGAGAAAATAATCCGTAATGCGGTCGAGCGCATCGGGGATCCGCTTCGACGGAATCGCAACGATCGGCAGCCCGAACGACCCGGCGTTGTGCTCCCACTGCCCCCCGAGCACGACCTGAAAGTGCGGGACCTGGTATCCGTGCACGATGCGGTTTACGCCGTAGAACCCGATGTCGGCGACGTGGTGCTGACCGCAACTGTTGAAACACCCGCTCACCTTGACGTGCAGACCCCGCACGGCCTCGTCCATCGCAAACGCCTGCTCCGCCAGCCGCGTCCGCAGCGCCGCCGCCAGTCCGCGCGACGACGAAATGCCGAGCTTGCACGTGTCCGTGCCCGGGCACGCCACGATGTCGAGGATGTTGCACGCGCCCGCCTCGCCGAGTTCCGCCGCGTCGAGCGCGGCGTACAACGCCGGGATGTCCGCCTTGCTTACCCATCGGATCACGAAGTTCTGTTCGACCGTCGTGCGGATCGTACCGTTTGTGAAGCGGCGGACGATGTCGGCCAACGCGCGGAGCTGATCCGCCGTGATGTCGCCGAGCGGCAACGCGACCGTCACCGTTACGTACCCCGCCTGCTTCTGCTCGCGGATGTTGGTGTTGAGCCACTGCGCGTACCGATCGCCGCCCGCGACGCTTGATGGATCGCTCGCGGCGTCCGGCAGGTCGCCCGGCGGCTTGAGCGGCGTCTCCTCCGCCTCATCCGCGTCCTGCAGATACGCCGTCCAGCGCGGATCGTCGTGGAGCTGCCGCCGCTCCTCAAGCACGGCCGCCTTGAACTTCTCGATGCCCCACTGCTTGATGAGAAACTTCATCCGCGCGCGGCTCCGGACCTTCTTTTCCCCGTGCTTCGCGAACACCCGCGCGATCGCCTGCGCGATCGGAAGCACTTCCTCCGGCGGCAAAAACTCATCGAAGAGCTTCGCCGGTTGCGGTACCGCGCCGAGCCCGCCGCCGACCACGAACCGGAACCCCCGCCGCGCCTCGCCGTCCACGACGCGCGTGACCGCCGTGTAGCCCAGATCGTGCATCGCGGTCAGGCCGCACGCGTGCTGTGCACACCCGCTGAACGTCGGCTTGAACTTGCGGCCGAAGTTCTGGGCGTCTGGATGCCCGAGTAGGAACCGTGACAGCGCCCGCGCGTATGGCGTCACGTCGAACGTCTCGTCCGGACACACACCCGCGTACGGACACCCCGTGACGTTCCGCACCGAATTGCCGCACGCCTCGCGCGTCGTAATCCCCACGGCCGCGAGACGCCGCATGAGCGTCGTCGTATCTTCAATGTGTACGAAATGAAGCTGGAAATCCTGCCGCGTCGTGATGTGCACGATCCCGTCCGCGTATTCCTCCGCAAGCTCGGCGAGCACCTCGAGCTGCGCCGGATTCACGCCGCCGTACGGGATCTTGATCCGCTGCATGCCCGGCGCGTCCCAGAGTGTGTTCGGCCCTTTCGTCGCCCGCCCGTTCGGGTACGCGAGTCGACGCGATTCCCTGCCGTCGTACCGCTGCCCGTTGTCGTACCGCTGACCGTACGCCCCACGGCGCAGACGTGTCTCCGCGAAGACCTTCTCGTCCACCTTGCCCTGCCGGCGCAGTTCGATCTCACTCTCAAACGCGTCGATCTCCCGCCCGAGTTGTTCCGGCAGCGTCCCCGCGAGACGCTCCCGCCATAGTGTGTTGCTCGCCTTCATGTCAGATGGTGCCCTCCCGCACGATGCCGTGCATCGCAGCCCGTTGAAAATGGTGCGCCCAAGCCCCGCGCGCTGTCTCTCAGGCGCTGTCCGGCGGGTTGTTACGAGCCCGGGCACGCACACGTCGCCGCGACGAGTCCCGGGAATCCAAGACGTGCGCCACGGTATCGTCGCCGGTGCCCAACGCCCGGCGCGTGCGTCAAACCCCTCCCGCCGCGCCCGAACATCCGAGACGTGCGCGCCGTCGCTTGGACCGTGCCGAGCATCGACGCGTCGAGCATCGACGATCGGCCCACCGTCCCCGACCGACGCCGCTCGCGGAGCCATGCCACCGCCGCCGGTACCGCCGCGGCACGCTCCAGCACGCTGTGTCGGTCCGCCGGCCCGTCGCTTCCAACGTCATCGCGGTGCACACGTTATAGTGCATCAGCCGTGCGATTCGATCACGATTCTACCACATCACACCATCCGGAACAAACGCGCCGCCGCGCCCCGCCCACGCGCGCCGGGCATGGCATCGACACACCGCTTTTGGTACCGTGGCATCCGCCATGACCGATGACCACACCCTCCGTGTCTACGACTCGATCCTCGGGCTCCTGGCCAACGAGGACAACCCGACGCCGCTCGTTCGGCTCCACAACGTCGTGCCGTTCGAGCACGCCAGGGTCTACGCCAAGCTCGAGTGGTACAACCCATTCGGCGCCGTCAAGGACCGCATCGCGGCGAACATGATCCGCGACGCCGAGCAACGCGGCACGCTTGCGCCCGGCAAGCGCCTCGTCGAGCCGACGTCCGGCAACACCGGCCTCGGACTCGCGATGATCGCCAACGCCCGGGGCTACCGTGTGCAGACGCCGCTTTCGGCCGCGATCCCGCTCGAAAAACGAACCGTGCTCCGATTCTTCGGCGCCGACGTCGTCGAGCTCGACGACACGTTGTGTCCCGCCCCCGGGGCGCCGGAGGGCGCGATCGCCGCAGCCATCGAAACCGCGAACACCCAGCCCGACTACGTCATGCTCAACCAGTACGCCAACGACGCGAATCCCGACAGCCACTACCGTACGACCGGACCCGAGATCTGGCGGCAGACCGCGGGCAAGCTCACCCACTTCGTCGCCGGCCTCGGCACGTGCGGCACGATCACCGGTACCGGACGATTCCTCAAACAGCAGCGGGCCGACGTCCATGTCATCGGCGTCTACCCAGAGGCCGGACACGACATCCCCGGCGTCCGCAGTCTCGCGCAGCTCGAGCAAACCGAGTTCTTCCGACCCGACGCGTACGATCGCACGACCGAAGTCACGAACCGTGACGCGTTCGACATGTGCCTCCGCCTCAACCGCGAGGCATGCATCATCGCCGGGCCGAGTTCCGGCATGGCCCTTGTCGGCGCGCTGCGGACCGTCCCCGACGAGCCCGGTACGCTGGCCGTCGTGATGTTCCCGGACAACATCTTCAAATACGCATCATCCGTTCAGCGCCACTTCCCCTACATCTGCCCCGGGACGCAGCAACGCGGTGATGCCGGACCGACCAAGGATGAACAGTTCCTCGCCACGCTCATCGAGAACCTCAAGAACCCCCATGACTCCGTCAAGGTGACCGACCTGAGCCGCGAGCTCGCCGGAGACAATCCGCCGCTCGTGATCGACATTCGCCCGCCCGATATGTTTGCGAAGCACCACCTCGCCGGCGCGATCAACATCCCCGAGGACGATCTCCCGCGATGCACCACGGAGCTGCCGGAAGACCGCGACGCCTCGATCGTTATGGTCTGCGGCATCGGGCGCTACTCCAAGAGCACCGTCCTCTACCTCAAGTCGATCGGCTATCGCAACGTCCGCAGCATGAAGGGCGGCGTGAACGAATGGATCCGCAAGGGCCACCCCACGGAGTCGGGCGCCGCCGACGCGTAGCGCACGGCCCCCGTTCCGGACGTAGCCCTCGATCACGCACCGAATCCCCGACGCCGCACGCGACGACACCGGTTTTCCTGATAAACCAGCAACCCGCCCGGTCGTCCGGATCGACATCGCGCCGCCACCATCGTCATGCGACATGCAGCCCGACCGGTGGCCCGGCACCGGCGCGCAACCCAACGCGCCACGTCATTAGGGCAAAACACCCAAACCTGCGAGCCTCGTCGCGGTGTCGCTGCGCGCGACGACCTCTGCCGTGTAAGTTTGGACCGATACTGTACTACATTCTCTCGGAACGTCCCGTAATCTCGCGCATAACGAATTCCTTGTCACAATGCCGATTTTCCCGCCTATCGGTGGAATGGAGAGTGCTTCAGCGCTAATGTTGCTTGAAGGACCGCGGTGACATCGGGGGCGTCGCGCGCAGCGCGCCACGGCGCCGGTTCGTTGCGCGTGATGCTAAGGAGTGGGATATGGCGGCGGTGCACCCGCGTCGAACAACGATCATACTGGTGCCGACCATCTTGGTCGGTCTCGCGCCGGCGCTCCGCGCCCAGGTCCCGGATCACCCGATCATCACCGAAGTCTACAACAACCCCGACGGCCTGAGCGACGGACCCATCGGGCGCGACCCCGCCAATGAGCACCAGGAGTTCATCGAGCTCTATCTGCCACCGGCCGCCAATCTCGCGCCCGGGCTCAACAAAGACGCACTTAATGTGACCTTCTACGAAGTCGAGGGCGACCTGAGCAGCTCCGGCATCGCGCTCGTCAACTACCGATTCGACCTGCCGACGTTCGACCTCGACGCAAGCAACGGCGTAACGGCCGGGGCCGTGCTCAGGCCCGCCAGCGGTGTCGTCGTCCTCGGTTGGGTGGACTATGCCGACAGCGACGCGGGCACCTGCGCCGGCAGCGGTCTCACTTGCAGCGTGTTCGCTCAGGACTGCGCGGACCTGACGGTATGCAACGCGAATCCCCC
>JBHHVO010000048.1:0-13577 GCA_046754365.1 Phycisphaerae bacterium
GCCAAGGGCAAAGAGAACGCGTTCGCCGTGATTGACGACGCGACGAAGGAACGCTTCGTGCCGCACGTCATCGAGCCGTCGGCGGGCGTCGACCGGTTCGCGCTGGCGGCGATTACCGAGGCGTATCACTATGACGCGTCGCGGGCGAGCAAGGAGTTCATGACGTTCCATCCTCGTCTTGCGCCGATCAAGGCGGCGGTGTTTCCGCTGGTCGCGAAGGACGGCATGCCGGAAATTGCGGAACCCCTATACCGGGCGATCAAGGAGCGGTATCCGTGCCAGTACGACGCGAAACAGTCGATCGGGAAGCGCTACGCGCGGATGGACGAGGCGGGCACGCCGTTCTGCTTTACGATCGACGGTACGAGTAAAGAAGATGGGACCGTGACGGTGCGGAACCGCGACGACGCGACGCAGGAACGGATCGACAAATCACGCTGCGTTGAATACCTGGGGGATCACCTCGACCTGTAGCACGTTGAGCAAGTGTCGGCGGGACGTCGCGCGACCGGCCGGGTCCGGCAGGCCGCGCGCGGGCCGCTCACGACCTATGACTATCCCGGCGGTTGCACGTCGAGCTGCTCGGCGACGTTGATGGGCAAGAAGTATTGCGCCTGGATGTCCCACCCGACGACGATGGTGTCCAGCGACGACGCGTCTCCGGCGTAGATGGTGTTCGGGTAGACGAAGAGCGTGAGCGTCGCGGTCGCGTTTTGCATGGTGATGCTGTACGCCTGGAGGTCGACGGCGGTGACAGTTCCCATGAACTCGCCGTCGGCGGGCCCCTGCGGCATGTCGTGGGCCTCGAAATCCACACCGGTTATGGTATCGCCCTCGGTGACGGTGACGGCGGCGTCGTAGGGGTAGAAGTAGTGCGTCGCGACGGTTGGGACGATGGTGTAGGTTCCCGCGGGCAGGTCGGCGAATCCATAGGCGCCGTCGGCGTCGGTGGCCACCGTACCGTTGAGGGGTCCGCTGATGGACACCTCAGCCCCGGCAAGGGGGGTTGTGTCGGCGTACGCGATGTGACCACCGATGCTGGACGGCGCGCCAACGGACCCGCCCTCCGCCACGCGCTGAAAACCGAGGAAGTCGATCATATCGACATCGCCGTCGGCATCGAAGTCGAACGCCTCGCACGCGGCGGCGTAGGGGCCGTTGTTCGGGCCCGTCACACACGCGGGCCACGCCGCGAAGTCGGTAAGGTCTACAACGCGGCTGCAGTTGTAATCACCGATGCCGAATTCATAGATTCCCATGTCGACGGTTGCGCACAACACGCGCGGGTACCCGTCGAAGTCGGTTTCCCCGGGGTCCGGTGTGAACGCGGGGTCTCCGGCGTTGATGCAGGGCGAGGGGGCGGCGAGGTGCAGGTCGCCGTTGGCCGCCGGTTGGATGAACTGTGGGTCCGCGTCGATGACGCCCGGGAGGTTCTGTGGGGGGATCGGGTCTTCTCCGGGGCCGCCGGGTTCGAAGATGTGGGGGACGCAACTGTACGTCAGGGTCGCGAAGCCGCCGATCTGTTCCGACCAGCGTCCGACGAAGTCGGGGTCGGTTCCGGTGTTGCCCCAGATGATGCTGTCGGTCACGTTGAGCACGCCGTTCCAAAGCGCGACGACGCCGGCATACTTCTTACCGTGGTTGTATGCGATCGTGGTGTTTCTCACCGTGAGCAGGTCCGGGGTGAAGCTGATGACCGCGAGACCGGCCCCGAAGCCACCGATTTCTGGGCATGGGTCGGCCGGTGTGATGGTCGCGTGGTTGTCGACAAACAGGGAGTTGGCGACGGTGGCCGGTCCCCAGGTGATCAAGCCGCCGCCGTAGTTGGCGCTGTTGTTTTTGAAGACGCAATCGGTCACCGTCAAGTTTCCGCTGAAGTTGGATAGCCCGCCGCCCCACGAGGCGGTATCGCTGGGGACGGAGAATGGGATACATGCGTTGCCCTCGAACAGGCATCGTCGGACGGTGAGCGGGGTCTGGGCGTCGTGGGCGAGACCTGCGCCGAGGGCTTCAATGTCTCCCCCGGAAATGCAGATGTTGTAGAGGAAGACGCAGTCCTCGATCAAAGGCGAGCTGGAGCCGGTGTTGTATAGACCCGCGCCGTCACCGAGGTGCGAGACGTTGCCGGTGAACCGGCAATTCGTGATGGTCGGGCTGCCGTTCCAGTTGTAGATGCCTCCGCCGGCGGAGAACCCGGTGATGTTGTTGCTGAAGACGCAGTTGGTGATGGTCGGGCTGCCGCCGACGTTGTAGAGGCCGCTTCCCGGCCAGAGGGCACTGCCGCCGCCGGAGCCGCCGAGATGGCCGTCGGATATGGTGAACCCGTCGAGGACGGCGGTGGCGTCGACATCGGGGCTGATGAGGACGTGGCCGCTGTTGGCGGAGTTGATGTTGCCGGGTTCGTCGTCGTGTCCGATGTCGCCGCTGAGGATGGTGTTGTTGGCGACCCAATCGCGCTGGTCGCGTGTGGTTTCGTTGCCGGCAAAGCCGCCGTAGAGCGCGACGCCGGTGTGCATGGCGAAGCTTACGCTCGCGTCGGTCGTGGAGGGCGTGTATACGCCGGCGGCGACCCAGATCTCCCGGCCGGCGCCGGTGGCGGCGGCGAGCGCATCCTGCAGGTCGGTGTAGGCGTTGGTCCAGGTGGTGCCGTCGTTGGCACCGGTCGCGGCGGCGTTGACGTAGATGATAGGCTGGGCGGCCGCCGCGCCGACGGCGGCGAGTGTCGCCCACGCCAGGCCCGCTGCGTATACGCATTCCGATCGCTTCATCATCGAGGGTTGCTCCCGTCAGGTTCCAACGCTTCGGCTATATCGTCAGGCGAATCCGGCATCGGCAGACATGCCGGCCGGGATGATCCCCCTCGAACAGGTGGGGCCACCTGTGGACCACTACGCCTCGTGCGCTCTTGGTTCTCGAGTACTGTAGCCGAGCCGTGTGCCGGCGTCAACAGGGCGGTACGTCTGCAGCCGATATGGAAAGGAAGTGCCGGTGTATGGCACCCGGTTTCACTTACACGCGGCGTGGGTGTGTCGCGGGCCGCGTCGATCGCCGGGATCGTTACGAGCCCGCCATACGGACGATGCGCTGCGCCCGCTTGACGACCGGCGGGTCGATCATCTTGGTGCCGAGTGACACGACGCTTAGCCCGTTGGCCTGCGCGTCGTGGAACGCCGCGACGATGTTGCGGGCCCGTTCGAGCTCATCGGGCGTCGGCGCGAAGGCGTCGTGGATCACCGGAATCTGCCGCGGGTGGATACAGCCCTTGCCCTCGAAGCCGAGGGACCGGGCCTCCACGACGCTTGCGCGCAGGCCGTCGGTGTCGGCGACGTCGGAGAAGACCGTGTCGATCGGTTGGACGCCGGCCGCTCGCGCGGCGTTGAGCACCTGCGCCCTGGCCCAGAAGCTTTCACGTCCGTCTTTCGTGCGGGCGGCGCCGATGTCGGCGGTGTAGTCCTCGAGGCCGATGGCGAGGGCGACGACTTGCTTGCTTGCGGTGGCGATGTCGTACGCGCGGATCGCGCCCAAGGCGCTCTCGATGATGGGCATGAGGTAGACGCGGCGTTCGGGCGAGCCGGTGTGACGCGGCGCGGGTCCGCGATCGCCGGCGGGGTCGCGCTGCGCGGCCAGCACGGCGCGGATGCGCTCATGGACCGCGCGGACGTGATCGGGGTGTTCCACCTTGGGGATCAAAACGACGTGCACGTTGTGGCCGGCGACGACGTCGAGGTCTTCCAGGCCGCGGTCGCCCTGGTTGATGCGAACCATGCGTTCTGCGGTGTGAAAGTCGACACACCGGAGCGCGTTGCGCACGAGGATCCGGGCGGCGTCCTTTTCGGCCGGCGCGACGCTGTCTTCGAGGTCGAGGATGACGGCGTCGGGGCCATGCAGGCCGGCGTTGAGCATGAACTTCGGCTCGTTGCCGGGCAGGTAAAGCCGTGACCGACGGAGCCGGTCGCGCTGTGTCGCGGCATCGGTGCCGGGGCCCCACGGCGGTAGGAACCCCTGCCCGACCGGCGCGCCCAATCGCCGCACGGCCGTCTCGACCCTGGCCATGATGACAAACGGCAACGCACCGGCGTCTTGGATGTCGACCTTGGCGTCGGCGAGGCCGAGCGCGTCGAACTCGTCCATGAGCATGCATCGCGTCGCGTCTCCGTACATGGATTCAACGCGACTCTTGAGATCAAGCTCAATACCGCCGGCGCCGGTGCGCGTGATCGTGACGCGGCAGTCCGACCGCACGCCCGGCCCGGCTCGACCGGCCTGGGCGGTTGCTCCGTTTTGTACCACCGCATCCGTCATGGGGATCGCTACCGGTGCGTCGTCGTTGCAAGGTCGGGAACGCGGTTGGTCGTCGAGAAGAAGCGACGCACGCGCGTCGGCCCGCGAATTTCCAGTTCTGTCGTGACACGCGCCGGGCCGGGTACGAGTGCCGCCGGGCCACCACAAGTGTTCGGTCTTGAGCACGCCGTCGTCGAACCGCATGCCGGATTCGGGAAGCCGGGCGTCCTTTTACCCTCTGCGATCATAACCCTAGGCATGGCCGTTTGGCAAGTGACCGAACGCGGGAACGGGCCGACCGACGAAGCGCGGCCGTTCGGCATCGATGACGCCGGTCGACGGAACAACGAACCGGCGCCTGCGTGTGCGCAAGCGTCACATATCGGGATGGTTCCGGATTTCGGTGGTGAACAACTCGGGGAAGACGAGGTCGCGCGTTTTCGAGGGGCGTTTTACGCCATCGATGATGATTGACTTCCTGGATCGTCTGAACCGGGATACGGAACGCAAGGTCATGGTTATTGTGGATGGCAATCCAGCGCACGTCGGGCGGCGTCGGCGGCCGTGGCGCTACGAGCGTGCGTCGCGATGTGCGTTGGTATGGTTGCGGGGCCATGCGCGAGAACTGACATCGGACGCGTTGATCAAGCAGGACCTGACGTCGCATGTGTTGGGGTCGGGTCATGCGAAAACGCAAGATGAACTCGTTCGTGAGACATGATCCCATCTCCGGGCCACACCAAGGCGAGCGGACGTCGTCGGCGCCTGGTTCCAAGAGGCGCATGTGCATTGGCCCGGGAAGTTACGAACACGCGCAGCGTCGTACGCTTGTTGTTGGGGCCGGCATGGGTTGCGCTCGGGGGTTGGCTACGACAACCGCCACAGGACCAACGCCCCAAGGAGCCAGCAGTAGATAGCGAAGAAGTGGAGATTGGCCGACCGCACGGCGGCGAGCAGGAGCCGGAGCGCGACGACGCCCGTCGCGAACGACACGACGCTGCCGGCGAGGATCGGCCCCCACGGCGTATCCGCGAGCGCGGCCGCGGGCAGATCGAGCGTGTCTTTGATCTTGAGCGCCACGGCGCCGCAGATCGCCGGCATCGCGATCAAGAAGCTGAACTCCGCCGCCCAGCGGCGCCGGAGCCCGAGCCCGAGCGCCGCACAGATCGTCGCGCCGCTCCGCGAGATCCCCGGCAAGATCGCGAGCCCCTGCGCCACGCCGATGAGCGCGGCGCGCCAGACACCGAACTGCTTCCACCCGCGCCGTGGCCTCGGCACGACCGCCATGAGCGCCAGGAGCGACCCGGTGAGCAACAGGCAGAGCCCGATGATGCCGGGATCATCGTACGCCGACTCGAGCTTGTCTTTGAATCCGAGGCCGATCGCCGCGGTCGGCACGGTCGCGGCGAGACACAACACCATAACGTGACACGCGTGCCTGTGTCCCCGCCACGCTGCGGCGCGCTCCGCCCAGAGCCGGCGCAGGAAAACCATGCCGGATCGGCCGAGCACGACCATGATCGCGAGCACCGTGCCGAAGTGGGCCACGACGTCGAAGAGCAGGAGCGTATCGCTGCCGGATTCGAGACCGAGCCAGGTCTGCGTGAGCGCGAGATGCCCGCTGCTGCTTACGGGAAGGAACTCGGTGAGCCCCTGCACGAGGCCAAGCAGCAGCGCGTCGCCATAGCCGAGCGCGTCCATCAAGCCCCGCCGGCCTCAAGGATGTGGCGTGATTTGATGAGGTAGTGCACGGTGGACAGCGCGGTGACGACGACGGTGAGCCACATGACGGCTAGCTTCATCCAGGACGCGTCCCACGTCGCGGTCGCCTCCCGCGCGACGAGGAAGAGGATGACCGGCACCGCGATGCTCTGCATCCACATTTTGATCGTGCCGTACACCGACGCAGGAAACGGCTTGCCGGCGGATTCGTTGAAGCCGCGCAGTCCGGTAACGAGGAGTTCGCGGCCGACGATCACCACGACCATCCACGCGCGGACGGCGGTGACGTTCACGCCGTCGGTATCGACGAACGCCGGCCCCGCCATCATGATAAACGCGCCGCAAACGAGCACCTTGTCGACAAACGGATCGAGCAACCGCCCGAGCGCCGTCTCGAGGCCGCGCTTCCGCGCGAGGTACCCGTCGAGGATGTCCGTAACCGCCGCGACGATGAAGATGGCGACGCCGACGTCGAGCTTCCACGGCTGGGGGTCACGCTGCGAGTACTGTGCCAGCAGGATGAAAAAGACGATCGCGAGCAGGAGCCGGGCGAGCGTGATCTTATTCGGAAGGTTGAGATTCACGCGACTACAGGGGATCATCCCGGCCGGCCGGACCATGCGACGCGATCACCGGCAGCGGGAGCGCGGTCGGTCGTGCCATCAGGTCATACCCGCGGCGACCGACACACCGCACCTGGATCGCCGCACCGGCGGCCGCGCCGCATCGCGCGACGTACGTCACGCCGTCCACGGACGGCGCCTGGCCGGCGTGCCGCGCGACGACCGTATCCGGCGCGTCGACATGATCCACCACGACGTCGCACACGGTTCCGATGCGTTCGTCGGCCAATGAGAACGCCACCGCTTGTTGCGCGAGCATGAGCGCCTCCACGCGTTGCTCCTTGACCGCGTGTGGAAGCTGACCGTTCATCCGCCCGGCGGGCGTTTCCGGCTCACAGGAATACGCGAACACGCCCAACGCGTCGAATCGAAACGCCCGAACGAACGACACGAGCTCGTCAAACTCCGCGTCGGTCTCCCCGGGAAACCCCGCGATCATGGTCGTCCGGATCGTGACGTCGGGTATGCGCTCACGAATCCGCTGCAGGAGCCGCTCCGTCGCGTCACGGTCGATCCGGCGGTGCATGGCCTTGAGGATGCGATCGTTGATGTGCTGGAGCGGGATGTCGATGTAGTGGCACACGTGATCGCTCTCGGCGATCGCGTCGAGCGTCTCATCCGAGAGCACGGACGGGTAGACGTACATGAGCCGGACCCAGCGCACGCCGTCCACGCCGTCAAGCCGCCGCAGGAGTCCCGGCAGACCGCCGTCGATCGCATGGTCGCCAAGTCCGTAGCTCGTGGTATCCTGCCCGATCAGGATGAGCTCGCGGGCGCCGTCGCCGACGAGCTCCCGCGCCTCGGCCACGACCGCGTCCGGCGGCTTGCAGTGCATCCGCCCGCGGATCGCCGGGATCGTACAGAACGTACACTTCTGGTCGCACCCCTCGCTGATGCGAAGATACGCATAGTGACGCGGCGTCAGGCGGAGCCGGGCCGTGTCGGTCTGCGCGTAGGGGTGGTACGCGCCGAGGAACACGTCCATGCCGCCACCGCGCGCGGCTCGCGACGCCGCCGGCGGCGGAGCCGCCGTTGACACCGTCCGGCGCGTGGCCGCCGATGACGTGCCGTTGCCCTGAACCGCATCGGGCCGGGCGCCCGCCCGCGCTCGGCCGGGGCGATTCGAACCTAGAACCGCGCGGACGATGTCGTCCCGCCGGTGTACGCCGACCAATGCATCCACCCCCGGTACGCGCTGTGCGATGGCCTCCCCGTCACGCTGCACGAGGCACCCGGCCACGACGACCCGCCGCACCGCACCGCGGGCCTTTCGCTCGACGGCGTCGCGGATGACCTCGTCCGCCTCGTCTCGCGACGCCTGGAGGAACCCGCACGTGTTGATGACGATCGCGTCGGCGTCGTCCTCGTCGAACGTAATCGCGCAGCCAGCCTCGGCGAGTTGCCCGAGCATCTTCTCCGAGTCCACGAGGTTCTTCGCGCACCCGAGCGAAACGAACGCGACACGTACCGGCTCACCCATGCTGATGTTACGCTCCCATCCACGCCGCCGGCCCGTTGAACGAGGCCGTTGTGACGCCATGGACCTGGTTGCCGGGCGTTTCCCTGCCCATGTTCCGGTCGGCCGCTACCGCTTCAACACGCGGCCCCGAGGCTCGATCCGAACCGATCCGCAACCATGGGCCCGTGCGACCCGCCGCCAACCGGAGGGCGCGCAGCGAGGCGCTGGTTGCCCCGGCAAGACAGGGAAAGTCTAGCACGTTTCCGGGATTGCGGAAGTGTCGCGGTTGACCGGGCTGTGGGATGTACCGAGCCAAACGGCACGGTCGCGGGGCCTGATCCGGCGTCTGTGCGGCGATCGCACGCGACGCGACCACGCTCACGTCGCGTCCCCTGCGCGGGGGCGAGCCACGCTTCTGCTGATCGTTGTGACACTGGCCGGACCGACGGTGGCCGTGTGGGCTGTGCTCAGTGCTTTCTCGTCGTGATTCTCACGGCCGAACGGATGCACGGTGGCGGCGATCGCTTCCCCATCGGCGGGCGTGGCGGGGCATACGTGTCAGGGAAGCATGGGCGAGGACGCCGATGCTACGGTGCGCGGGCGCGCACGCCGTCGAGGAATCTGTCGTATGCGGCGCCTCGCTCGAACGTGACGTGGCCGTCGGCGAACAACATGTTGCCGCCCTCTCCGTCGTGGTTGGACTTCGGCTCATACATCAACACATCGCCGGCCTCATGATCCGGCGCGGGTAGGTCGCGCGGCACGAGGACGTAGGTGCGCCCCGTCGCATCCGAGGCGGGACAAATGAGTTGGTCGGGGGTCACGTCGCCGCGGAGCACGAGCGCGTCGAGCGACGGAATGCCCTGGCCGGGATGGTCGTGGGCGTAGATGAGGATCGACGTGCCAATGCCCTTCATGTTCGCCGCGCACACGAGCCGCTTCGAAAGCTCCCGGTCGTGAGACAGTGACGGCAAGAGGATCGCGACGGCACACGCACCCGTCACGAAGCTTCCGCCGCCGCACGCTATGCCGGCGATCGCGAGCCCGCGGCCACCGCAGCCGGGCGGCGCGCCGGACGCGCGTTGCAGGGCGATGGCACCGGTGATGATCGCCGCGATGCCGAGCAACGGGCACCCGGCGAGCGCAACAATCCCCAGCACCAACGCCGTAACGGCAAGCCCGGTCTTGAACGCGGTGGGCGGAAGCGGATACGGCGGCCGTGGTGCTGCTGACGGCGGCACCGGCGGCGGCATGTCATCGGTCATGGCGACTGTCCTCCGGCGAGAAACAACACGCGGCCGCTCAGCCGTGGTGCCGCCCGCACGCCGGTGAACCGCGGCCATCCTATGGCGCGATCGCGGGCCGCGGCGCTACTTTTGTTTGTCGAGGAGTTCCGCGACATCGCGGCGTGCGTCGGCGTGCGTGAGGCCGAGGTTGTTGAGCGCCTGTTTCGCGACGCAGCCCGGTTCCTTCGCGAGCGCGAGCAGGAGGTGTTCCGTGCACACCTCCTTGCCGTTGAGTTCCTGACACTGGCTGACGGCCGTGGCCATGACGTTCTTCCAGTGTGGTGTACCCGGAAGACGCCCGAAGACCCAGGTCTCCTCCATCTGCTTCTTCGCGAGCCGTTCGATTTCCTCGCGCAGCGCCTCGGCGGTGATGTCGCGTTTCGCGAGCACGGCCGCGCCGACACCGCTCCCCTCGCGCTGGATCGCGAGCAGCACGTGCTCGGTGCCGACATATTCCTGATCACACTCGTGGGCGATGTCGTTGGCCAGCTTGATGACCTTGCTCACACGTGCACTGGATCTGGGATACATCTACGCTCGTCCTATACCACCATGGCGACGGACCACGGAACAACCCACGGCCCGGCCGACTCCCACACGCACAAGCGGCCGACGCCGCGGCGTGGAGCCGCGTGCTTCAACCGCGCTCGGGCGGATACCACAAGAACAAACCCACGGGGCCGAACATCCCTGCCGAGCCTTCCGGTGCGGTGGAAAGCGTCGGCGTAGGGTGCGAAACCCACGGCCACGGGCGATGTCGCCGAACCCGCGATCGGCCGTCGCCGGATGCGGCGCGACCCCTACGGTATCGCCGACTGCTTGATGTAATGATACCCCAAGCTGATGAACGCAACAATGATGGTGGTGATGAGCGTGATTCGAACCAGGCGGATCCGGTTCGCGATCTCACGATCGCGCCACTCGCCGAGGCGCTGGTCGATCTCGTCGAGCTTCCGGTCGATCCGGCGCTCGATTTCGTTGAGCTTTTCCTCGACATACACGTCGGCGGCGCCACGGAGCTTCTGCGCGAGCCCGCCGACGACGCCCGCGTCCTCGATGCGTTCCTTGATGCCGGGACCGTCCGGCTCGTCGGGCAGGAATTGATAGTCGCCCGCATCATCCGCATGCGCGAGAACCCGCGCGATCACCGTGCCCACGAGGGCGCGGCGCCCCCGGCGCAGCCGCTCCGCAAGACCGCAACTCCGGCGCAACCGCATCTCGATCGTGGGACGGGGGGTGTCGGGGGGCAAGTCCAACCCGCGAAGCCGCGCGAGCGTGATGAGACCCCGATCCGACAGGCCGTCGAACCGCGCCTTGGTGACCCCCGCGATATGCCGGGCGAGTGCCTCCTTGCTCGCGGACTGGCGGACCGGTCGCCGCGCCCAGACGACGATGTCCACCATCGCGTCGCGGTCGAGCTCCAACAGGAGCTCCTGCCGCGCGCGGATGAGCCGGAGCATTTCGCCTCGCGGTGTGTGTGGGTCCAGCGCGACACCGATCTCATCGCCGTACGCGACCAGCGCGTCGTTGGGAAGGTCCGTCAGCGACGGCGATGTGTCCGGCGAGCGATCGCCCATGATGCGCGCACGATCCTAAGTAACCACCACCACCGATGCATCTTACCGCAACACCGTGGCACGCGCACCGCCCGACCGGGGGCCGATCCGGGCCGCGCGGTGCGAACGGTCGCGATATGCTGCATCCGACGCACATGTGCCGGCCGCTTCGCCGAGAGCGCCAGCGCATCGGGATGGGCCGGACCGGCCGCGCGGGCAAGCCGATACCGCCGCGTCAATGCCGGTGGGACCGGATCACGATGACGAGGATGACGACGAGCCCGGCGATCGTGGCAAGGTCCCACGCAAAGCGCCAGACGCGGAGTCTAAGCAACTGAACGACGACGTAGCGGCGCAGGAATGCACCGCCGCGCGAACCGCCCGCACCGAGCCCCTGCCACCACCAGATCGCGGCGACAAACCGCGCGATGGTGTACGTGGACACAAGGGCCGCGAGAATGAACCGATAGAACTCAAACAGGTCGAATGACACGGTGCGCCACCCACGGCGCCGTTGCGGCGCTTCGCCGGCGCCGGGCGCGGTCCGGCCGGGCTATACCCTGCGCCTGCGGCGCACCCACACCAACGACGCGGTCGCCAGCAGCATCGGCGGGAGCATGCCGGCCGCGCAGAGATCGACGGCCATGTCACCGCCTGGAACGCCCGTGCCTTCCTGATGCGTGCTGCCTTCGGGCGGTGCGGGCGGTGTCGGGAACACCGTAATGGATCTGGACGCCGTTGCCTGTAGCGGTGTGCCCGCCGACGTCAACGTCGACACCTGAACCGTGACCGGGAAGACGCGTGTCTGGTCGCTGTCGTTGACATACGTGTGCGGCACGATGCCGGCCCCGGCGGTCGTACCGTCGCCGAGGTCCCAGAACACCGACTGGAGCGTCCCGTTGATGTTGGATACGTCGAGCCGGAGCTCGACGGAGAACGGCGAGGTACCCGTGGCAACGTCCGAGCCCGGGCTGCCCGGGACACCCACGAGGATGCTGACATCGTTGTTGCCGGTGGCGCCGCCCGTATTGCCGCCGCCGTCCACGGTGATGGTCGCGGACGCGGAGCCGATGTTGCCGAACACATCCACCATGGTGAGGCGGGCGACGAACTCCTGCGTCGCGTCGACCGGCGCGACGTAGGTGTGGGACGTGTTGCGGCTGTTGGACGTTCCCTCGCTCGGATTCCCGACGTCGAATTCCCAAAGCGTCTGCGTGTCGTCAATGTCGTTGACGCTCACCGCGTTGCCGGAGAAGGACACGGTAAGCGGGGAGAGTCCGGACAGCGGGACCACGGAAACCGTGATCGCCGGGGCCTCATCACCGGGCGTGTCGGGCGGCGGCGAGCCATCACCCGGATCGATCGGCGGTCCCGTATCGCTCCCGATCGTGCTGAACCCCGCCCCGAACGAGTAGCGACCGATCGCGTTCCGCGCGTACACCGCGAAAAACTTCTCCGCGCCCGGCGCAATGTCGACCGTCACCTTGTGTGTGTTGCCGGTCGCGCACGCGGCGCCGCTCTCACCGACGCACCCGGTAAACAGCTCCGTTACGCCCGGTGGCAGCGGCGTCAGTGCACAATCCTGTGCGCCGGGCACGGTGCAACCGAGCTGTCCGCAGTCGTAACACGCACCATCCACGGGCACGAACGTGAACGCCGTGTCGCTCTCCACGACGAGGAACTCCGTGGTGCCGCCGTTCTGATCCCACGCGAGCTGCGCCCCCTCGATGCGCAGATTGAGCGGGGGTTCCGGCCATGTCACGCCGCCGTTGGTGAGTGACGCCTGGGCCGCTTCGACGGCGGCCAATGCGTTGATCCGCCCGTATCCGTGCGTGTCACTTCGGCTTGTGATCCCGTTGTACTGCGCGGCCGTGGCGTCGACCTTGTCGGCCGTGTGCTCGAGGATGAGGCGGACGTCGGTCGCGGACAACTGCTGGTTGGTCGCGAGGATGAGCCCGCATACGCCGGCCGCGATCGGACACGCCGCCGACGTGCCCGCAAAGAACCGCGTGTAATTCCCCGCGACGTCCAGGTCGGGCACGATGGTCCCGTCGTCGAACACGTTGAGCCCACCCACGTTGAATCCGTCATCGACGTAGCCCTGCTCGTCGGAAACGTCGGTCGTGGCGATGAGCGCCGGGAATCCGCCGTCACCGGGCGCCAACACGTTGATGTTGGGCCCGAAGTTGCTGAACGACGCGCGACGGTCCTGGTTGTCGCTGGCGCCGACGCCGATCACCCACGGCAGCGTCGAGAGCTCGAACCCCTCTTGGTTCTCCACGCCGTCATTGCCGGACGCAAACACGATCACGATGCCGCGCCCGCCCCGGCCGTCGGTAAACGCGTTCCGGATCGCGTCCTCGATCACGACGCCGTTCGGGCCGGGGCGTCCCCAACTGTTGATGTGCACGTCGACATTGTCCTGCCGCGCGAAGGTGAACACGCCGGCGACCTGAAAGTCGGTCAAGAGTTCGCTCAACCCGCGTGTCGCGGCGAACTGGGACAGGAATGACACGCCGCGGACGCCGATCGCGTTCGCCCTGGCCAGCGCCAGGCCAAGGACCGCCGTGCCATGCCGGTCGCCGAGGTTCTTGGGCGTCGGATCATTTGCGCCCGGGTCGTTGGTTTGCAGGCTCGCGTCGTGCCCGAT
>JBHHVO010000049.1:0-13447 GCA_046754365.1 Phycisphaerae bacterium
CACCGCCCCGGTTCCACCGAAAGCGTCCAACACCGTCCTATACGCCAGGTCGCTTAGCCGCGCGACGATCGCAGCCGCAAGCTTGCGCTTGCTCCCCTGGTATCGCGTGCGCGGGAACCGCGGTGCGTCGATGGGAAAAAGTGTGGGTTCGACCGGGAAGCGCGTAGGCGCCACCGGAGCCGAAGACGCGCGGGGCCCGGCGTGTTGCGGCCCCGTGGACGCCGCGACCGCGCCGGGCCGCGCCGCACCGCCGCTCCCCGTCATGGCGCCCCTCCCGCCATACGGTTCGCCATGGCCGCACCGTCGGGGCGCCCGCACATCACGCGGATGTTGCGGCCTGGCCGAGCGCATCGGGTCGACCGCACGCGACGCGCCCTCCCGGCGGCGGGGACGCGACGTCGATGCCCTTGTGCGCCAGGGCCGCGCGAACCAGCCCGACGAACATCGGATGCGGGGCGAGCGGGCGACTCGACAACTCCGGATGCGCCTGCGTGGCCAGGAAAAACGGGTGCCGGTCCGGCGGCAGCTCGAGGATCTGCATGATCGGATGCTCCGGGCTTCGCCCCGAAAACACAAGGCCGTGGTCTTCCAGCGCCGGCACACACGCCGGATCGACCTCGTAGCGATGCCGGAATCGCAGTCGCGTCCGCTCGGCGCCGCAGAAAAGCCGGGCGGCCTGGCTCTCGGGCGTCAGCGCCACGTCGAATCCACCGAGTCGCATGTTGCCGCCGAGCCCCTCAATGCGCTTTTGTTCCGGGAGGATGTCGATCACCGGCGCCGGGCAGTCCGGCTCGATTTCCGTGCTGCTCGCGTGGGGCATGCCGGCGACATGGCGAGCGTATTCGATCACCGCAATTTGCATGCCGTAGCACAGGCCGAGGTAGGGTATGCCGTGCTCGCGCACATGCCGGACGCACGCGATCTTGCCGTCCACGCCCCGGACACCGAAGCCGCCCGGGACGATCACACCATCAACACCGTCGAGCTGCTGCCCGATGTCGGCGTCGCCGAGCGCGGCGCTGTCGATCCACGCGAGGCGAACCTTGGCGCTCAGGTGCGTACCGGCGTGCTCGATCGCTTGCATGATGCTCGCGTAGCTGTCCCGAACCGTCGTGTACTTGCCGATGATCCCGATCGTGACGGTATGCTCCGCCCCGCGGAACCGCCCGATGTAGTCGCTCCAGACCGCCCGCGCCCGCTCTTCGGCGGTATTGTCGACGTTGTCGGACACACCGAGCAGGTCGATGACGGCCGCGTCGATCCCCGCACCGCGCAGCATCTCCGGGATGACGTACACGCTGTCGCAATCGTGCATCGAAAACACCCGATCGATCGGCACGTTCGCGAACAGCGCGATCTTCTCGCGGACCTTCTTGCTTACCGGGCTGGATGCGCGACACGCGATGATGTGCGGGTGGATGCCCGCGGCATTGAGCAGCTTGAGGTTGAGCTGCGCCGGCTTGGACTTCTGCTCACCGAGGATTTGCGGCTCCACGATGTACGTGAGCGCGACGAAGCAAAAGTTCCCAGGACCCTCCTCGTACGACATCTCGCGAACCGCCTCGATGAAGTACGCGTTCTCCACGTCGCCGACCGTGCCCCCGATCTCCACGAACACCACGTCCGCCTCGCTTGCGACCGCCAACTCGCGGAGGCGCAGCTTAACCTCGCCGGTCACGTGCGGGATCATCTGTACGTCACGCCCGAGGTACACCCCCTTGCGCTCCTTCTCCAACACGGACGAAAAGATCTGCCCACTCGTCGTAAAGTTCAGCCGCGTGAGATCAAGATTGAGCATCCGCTCGTACGTGCCCAGGTCCATGTCACACTCCATCCCGTCATCGAGCACGAACACCTCGCCGTGTCTGTAGGGATTGAGTGTGCCGCTGTCGCGATTCAGGTAGCCCTCGAGTTTGATCGGCGCGACCGAAAACCCCTTGTCCTGGAGGATCTTCGCAAGCGAACTCGAGAAGATACCCTTGCCGAGCCCGCTCATGACCGTGCCGAACACGACGACATATTTCGTCTGTCCGGGTGTGTAGCCCCCCGGCATCGGCGTGAAAAACTCGGTGTCGTCGGAGACGTGACCCAATGACGCCAGCATGTTCTCGGAGTTCATCGCGCTTCCCAGAGTCTGATCCTAAACTGTAACCCAACCGCCTGTTGAGAAAACCCATACCGCTCGGTGTGGCACCGTCGGGTGTGGCACCGGCATCCTGCCGGTGGAAACACGGGCTTCAAGCGCGTGCCACACGCCCCTCAAAGCGCTGCGCGCGCCGCGTCGCTCCACGGTCCATCGAGCGGGACGAACCGAAACGCGACCGTCAACGGAGTGGTTGTTCGCGGCAAATGCGACGCTCCTCCCTCCGCCACGTTCCGGTCGCGGTTCGGATTATCCATCGGTTCACGGGCGACGGACCGCTAACCGCGTCGCGCCGCCATGCGCTCCACAAACGCGGCGTAATCCTCCGGCGTGTCAATCCCCACCGACGCCTCGGGCACCACGCATACCGCCATCCGCATGCCACGCACGAGCCAACCGAGCTGCTCGAGCGATTCAACACGCGCGAGCGCATGGTGATCGACATCGCCACCGACGCCATGCGCGGCGATCCGCCGCAGCGCGTCCCATCGAAACGCGTACACGCCTATGTGCAACAGCCAATCCGCCGGTTGATCCACCCGCCCGCCGCTCTCGCGCGGATACGGAATCATGCTTCGAGAAAAGTACAGCGCGCAGCCGGCGGCGTCCAGCACGACCTTGACGCGGTTTGGATCCAGCGGTGAATCCGGCCCATCGCGCGGACCGCGTCCGTCAAACCGCGTCGCGAGTGTCCCGATCCGCACGCCCGTGGGGCACGCCTCCATACGCTCGATGAGACGATTTAGCGCCGCCGGCGCGAGCTCCGGCTCATCCCCCTGAACGTTGATGATCACATCATCGTCGGCAAGGTCAAGACGCCCGGCGACCTCGGCCACACGGTCCGTCCCCGTGGTGTGGTCCGAACGGGTCAACGCAACCTCGCCGCCGAATGATGTCACGGCGTCGGCCACGCGGCGGTCGTCCGTGGCCACGATGACGCGGTCCACGCGCGCCGCACCGCTTGCGCGTTCGTATACGTGCTGAACAAGGAACTTGCCGGTCGAACGCGCGAGGGGTTTTCCGGGGAACCGCGTCGAGCCGTACCGCGCCGGGATGACCGCAACGGCGTTCAACCACAGGCTCCGGCACCGGTCGTGGGCATCACATCGTCGTGCACGTTGCAACGATACCGCGGCAATGGGCGCGTGTCAAAGCCGGCCGCGGCAGGTCACAGAAGACCCAGTTTCTCCAGCCGATACCGAAACGCGTCGCGGCTCAGGTGGAGCAGCTTCGCAGCGCGGGTCTGGTTGTTGTTCGCGCGGGCGAGCGCCTGCCGGATCAGGTCGTCCTCCACGAGACGGAGGTTCGCACCCCCGGGGGGCAGCACGAAACCGCTGCCGTCCGCGTCGTGCTGATCCATGCGACCCAGCACAAGGTCGTCGGGGCCGATAACCTCCCCCTTGCAAAGCAGAACCGCCCGCTCCATTACGTTGCGGAGCTCGCGAACGTTGCCGGGCCACGCGTATGCGTAGAGGCGGTCGAACGCCTCATCCAGAATGCTCGTGATCGGTTTCTTGAATTCCTGTGAAAACCGTGACACGAAGTGCTGTGCGAGCAGCCGTACGTCGTCACCGCGTTCACGCAGCGGCGGCAGATGAATCGTGATGACGTTGAGGCGAAACATCAGATCGCTGCGGAACGTGTTGTCCGCGATCGCCTTGTCGATGTCGCGGTTCGTCGCCGCGATCACCCGGACGTCCACCGACAACTCCACCGCCCCACCCACACGCCTGAACACCCGTTCCTCGAGGAACCGCAGCAGCTTCGCCTGAAGCGGCAACGGCATGTCGCCGACCTCATCGAGGAAGATCGTCCCGCCGTCGGCGAGCTCGAACAGCCCCTTCTTCGTCGTCTTGGCGTCGGTAAACGCCCCCTTCTCGTGTCCGAAGAGCTCGCTTTCGAGCAGGGTCTCCGACAGCGCCGTACAGGTGATGTTCATAAACGGCCGCGTGCCGCGGTCCGAGTTGTAGTGGATCACCCGCGCGACCAGGTCCTTGCCCGTCCCGGTATCCCCGCGCAGGAACACCGTCGACGCACTGCTTTGCGCGACCGTGTTGATGACGTCGTACAACTTGAGCATGCACTCCGCCCGCCCGATAATCCGGTTGATCCCGTACTCGTGCTGGATGTGCCGCCGCAGCTCCCGCACCTCGCGCCGGAGCTTGGTCGTCTCGAGCGCCTTGTCGATCGTCCGCAGCGCCTGGGCCATGTCGAACGGCTTCGTCAAGTAGTCGAACGCCCCGAGCTTGATCGCCTCCACCGCCGTCTCCACGCTGCTGTAGGCCGTCATCATGATCACCACGACATCGCTGTCGACCTCCCGCAGCTTCCTGAGTACGTCGATCCCCGTCATGTCCGGCAGCTTGTAGTCGAGCATCACCAGATCGTACGTCCCCGTATCCACCGCCTGCAGCGCGGACGCCCCATCATCCGCCTCCGTCACGCGAAAGTCGCGCGCCTCGAACTTTTGCCGCAGTGACCAACGGATGAGCTCCTCGTCCTCAACAATCAACACACGAATCGTCATGCGTCATCCTCGCTCACACTATCCGACGGGCCCAACGGAAGCACGACCACCGCGCGCGTCCCCCTGCCGGTCCGGCTCTCCAGCGTGATCCGCCCGCCGTGGGCCTCCGCGATCCGCCGGCAGATGCAGAGTCCCAGACCGGTTCCCTTCGCCTTCGTCGTGAAGAACGGCTCAAACGCCCGCGCACGCACGTCCGCCGACATGCCCTGCCCCTGGTCCTCGACCGCGACGTGGACAAAGTCCGTGTCCTTGTCGACGCTGATCCGCACGCGCCCGCCCTCCGGCGACGCGTGCGCCGCGTTCAACACGAGGTTGATCATCAATTGCTCAATCTGAGCCTCGTCAACATGCACCGGACCGATACGCCCCGTCGGCGCATACACCACGCGCACGCGCCGCACCGCCGGCTCACCTTGCAGCACCGAAAGCACCCGCCGGACCACCGCGTCCAGGTCGGCTGCGGCAGGACGAGGCGGCACCGGGCTCGCGTACACCAGCAGATCCTTCACCGCGTCGTCGAGCCGCCGGATCTGCCCGAGGATCTCGCGCACGATCGGCTTGTGCAGGGCCCCATCTTCCATCGCGTCGCCGATAATCTGGATCGCCCCGCTGATCCCGGCGAGCGGGTTCTTGATCTCGTGGGCCAGCGATGCCGCCAACTGACCGATTTCGGCCAGGTGTTCCGCCCGCGTAAGCCGCTCCTCCATCACGCTGTGTTCGTCGCGTCGGGCCTGCGCCTCGGTGCTCTCGCCATAGCTGTCGAGCATGATCCCCAGCTCGAGCGTCAGGAGCTTGTGCAGCGACCGGAGCTTCTCCTGGGCGTGCGAAACGTTCGCCGTACGCACGAGCTGGGCGACATCGCGCCAGATGAGCTCGACGCCGATGAGCATGTACCACTGCGGCAACCCGACCCGCACGTGCGTATGACCGATCCTGAAGCGATCCGAGTAGTACGCGTCGTCGTACGGCCCGACGAACAGCCCGTTCAGCCACGCCTCAAGCGTCCCGCGAAGCCGGCTCAGCGGGACCGCCCCCTTCGTCAGGACCGCCCTCGGACCCGGTTGCCGGAGCAGCGCGTCATAAAACCGGTCGACGATCGTCGGAATCAGCGGTTGCGCATCGACCGCCAGCGCGCGGATGTTGTCCACGTCCCGCGCCGTCCACCCGACATCCCGCTTCATCTGTTCGAACGTCGTCCTCAGCACGCTGACAGTATAGACCGATCCGCCCGCGCCCGGTATGTCCCAGCGGTCGCGCCCCGGGTCCCACCAGCAGACGCCCGCCGCCCTCGTCCTGCGATGCCCCGTAGATGCGGCCGATGTCCTAAGAATGATCGTATCCGCGTTTCCGGTACTGGTGGGCACGTTGTTACCGGACGAACCCCAGTGGGCCGCGTCGGTTCCGCGGAGGCCGCACGCTGTGTGATATACCCTGTCTGGTGTGGCATATCGCGTCGCGAGGACGTGTCGAACCCCCGCGGCGGGCGGCACCGAACGTCCGCGGAACCGCCCACACCCGCGGTTTTCGCGGTGCCACGGTCGCCGGTCGCTTCCATCCGCCGTCCCGTCGGACCGCGGCACGCCGTCTGCCTGACAACAGGCGTTGTAGCGTTGTGGTTGCGCGGCCGGTGTGCGCTGGGTCTGTCACGTCGAGAGGGAACCTCGTGGGGTCAACATGTCCATCGACCGACAGGCACCTGCTGGTGGTGGAGCCGGAGTCGCTGTTGCGGTGGTCACTCACCACCTACTTCCAAAAGTGGTATACTACCCACCCGGCCGGCAGCGTGGACGACGCCATGGACGTGCTGTCGCGCGAGCGGATCGACGCGTTGATCCTGGCAGGTGAGCTCCCGGATGGGGACGCCGACCGTATCGCCACGCAGGCCAAGGCCGGGAACCCGGACGTCGTCATGGTCGAGACCGTGGCCGATACCACCGCACTTCGACACCGAACACCCCACATGCCGTGCATCGAAAAGCCGTTCAAGTTGGCGAAGCTTGCCGCGCTGCTCGGCGCCGCACCGCGGCCGTCGGACGCGAGAAGCTGATGCGGTATCGACCATCCGGTGACCATCGGCGATCGCGTGCCGGGTACACCACCGCCGCGTCGGGCCGGCGACCGATCAAGCAACCGACCCGTCGACGGATGCTGCGGTCGGGCGCATGGTCGAGACTTGGGCGACCGTTGGGGCCGTTCGCGCGCCGGCGCGGCCGGCACCCTCAGGCCTGTGGCGTCGGTGGACCGTGGGCGTCGTCGGGTGCCGCAGCCGCTGGCTGTGCGCCTTGGCCGTGTGGCGCCGGGCAGGAGCGTTCGATCGACCGGCGTGGGCGACGCCTGGCCGACACGGAGCAGCGCAATGTTCGTTGAAGACTTTATGGCCGCCGACGTGCGGACCATCACGCCCGACACGCGCGTCGCGCGGGCCCAGGCGTTGATGCACGATGAGAACATCCGGCACCTGCCGGTTTGCGACGAGCCCGCCCGCCTCGTCGGTATCATCTCGGACCGCGACATCCGCTCCGCAGTCGGCTATGAGTCCGGCGGCGGCGCCGCGCTCACCGTCGCGGAGATCATGTCCGCCGATCCGAAAACCATCCCCGTCGATGCCGCGCTCGAGCAGGCACTCGGCATGTTCTGCGAGACCCGCGTCGGGGCGCTGCCGGTCGTGCGTCAACGCGTACTCGTCGGTCTCCTGACCCGACACGACATGCTCCGGGCGTTTTACACCGTCCTCGGGCTCGACGTGCCGGGGAAGAGGATCGAGGTCGCGCTCCCCGACCTTAAGACCGACCTCGCCGCCGCGTTCACCGCGCTCCGGGATTGCGATAACGACATCATCAGCGCGGTCGTGTCCAGGATGCGTCGCGACGGCGGCGAGCCCGCGCTATACCTCCGCGTCGCCGGGCAAGACCCGCGCCCGGTCGAGCGACACCTGCGCGACGCCGCGGTCATCGTGCTCCAGCCCGAACACCCGTAGCGCTCCGGTGTACGGGAATCCATGGAAAATCCGCGCCGCGTATCATCCGTACCGGGACCGTAGAGGAGCGATGGGAGGAGACTCGCGCTCGCCGCCAAGAAAGCGCCGCCCCGCGGCCGCGGCCCGGTTCCGTTCCGCCATCTATCGAACGAGGACTGACGCAGCAGCGAGGCGGCTGCGCCGGTCCCGCCGGACGGGCATCGCTCCGCGCGGCGCCGGTGTCGGCTCGGGCGGTCACGCCGTGTACCGGGCCTTGAATTCCTGGTACGCAGGGCATGCGGCCGGGTCGCCGCAACAGACGTCGCGGATGTACTCGTAGTACACGTTCGGCGGATGTCCGAACTGCTTACGCAGCGGGCACTTCAGCGACGTCCGCGGCTTGCTCGTCCGGCCGCCGCCGAGGATCGTCGACTGGATGTACACCTGGTTCTTACCGGCAAAGCAGGCCATCCGCCGATTGAGCTGCTTCTCCAAGTCGGAGATGTTGCCGTTGAGTTCCTCCGGGGAGATCGGCGGCACCTGGCCGTGTGTTTCCTTGTCGGTCTGAAGCGCGTTCGAGAGGACCTGATCAAGCGTCGCCTGCTCCATCGGAAACTCGACGAACGCGGCCGCGCCGAGCTTCATGAGCATCGGCTGCAGCGCGCCCGCCTGCGCCGGGCCAACCACCACCGCCGGGATGTCGATGCGGTTACGCTTAAGATACCGCAGCAGGTCCAGCCCCTCGGGCCGTTTCGGGCTCACACCGACCAGCAACAGCTCCGGACGAAACGACGTGATCGCACGCATCGCCTTGCCGAGGTTCTCGACCGTCTTCACGTCATGATGGACCCCCGCACGGGCCTCCAGAAGCTTCCGGGGGCCACGGTCGTTATGAATGAGCAGAATTCGCGCCATAAAGACCAGGCTCCGCTACATGCACACCGCTCGTCCGCATCGCACGCCGAGTGTGAACATGACGTAACACGCCTCGCCGGAAGTTCAAGCCATCGGGGGGGGACCGGTCACCGGAAGCCGCCAGTCGCCCCTATTCTAGCCCAGACCCCTCCCAATATCAAACCCACGCGACGCCGGGCATACCCCCCACACCAGGCCGGACCGCGTGCCGCCATTGCAACAACAGCATCCATCTGCTAGACTCCCCGCCTTGTTCTTCACCGCATCGCGTGAGGATGGATATTCGTCGTGGCGCGGCTGAGGGGTCCGGACGCGCTGGACCCGCTGACCGGCCGGTACGTCTGGTGTGTACACCCGGCCCGCGAGCACGCGCCGCGTACGGTCTTTGCGCTCGCAGCGATCGTGATGTTCGGCGGTCTCGTCTACCTCTTGATGGAGAGCGCTGCATGGGCGGCGGCGAGCGCTGCGACAATCGTGCTCTCGTTGAACCGGTTTTTCTTCCACACCATGTTCCACATCGACGACGCAGGTGTCACAGCCCGCTATCCGCTGACGACGCGACGCCTGCTCTGGCGGGACGTCCGGCGGATCGACTACCATGCACGCGGTGCTCGCGTGTCACCGGTGGCCGGGCGGTCCCGTCGAAGCCGTGACCGGGCGTTGATCATCGAGTTCGGCCGGCACGCAGACCAGGTGCGGGCCAGGCTCGAGCGGCGCGTGGGGGGCGGTGGCGCGGTGGAGCGCGAGCGATGAGCTGGTGGCGGCATGCGTTTGCGGTCGATCCCCCCGGGCCGGCTGAACCCACGGAGGACGAGCAGCCCGTCGTCGACGCGATGCTCAACAAGGTCGTCCGCCGGGGCATGGTGACACCGACGATCCTCGCGCTGGAATCGCTGCGGAACATGAACTACATCGCGTCTCAGGTCCTAACGTTCGCCGGTCCGGTCGCTACGGTTCTGCTGCCGCCGAAGGATTACGAACGATTCGCCGGGTTCCTTGAGCGCCGTGGCAGCGTCGACTACATGATCCGCCGCCTCGAGGCACTCGACGCCGAGCGCAAAGCGCCGGGTTCCGACGGCGTGGCGCCCGATTCCGGGGCGCCGTCGCCGGTCCAGCCGGCCGCGCACGGCTCACAAGATGGGCCGGCTCCGGCACCAAACCATACATCGAACGTATGAGCATCAATCCTGACAACATCAACGTCATTCTCGCTACCGATTGCGGCAGCACCACGACCAAGGCGATCCTCATCCAGAAGATCGACGGCCAATACCGCCAGACCCATCGAGGCGAGGCACCCACGACCGTCGAGGCACCGTTTGAAGACGTCACGATGGGCGTACTCAACGCCGTCAACGAGGTCGCAGAGCTCGCCGGGCGGCGTCTCGTCGACGATGCCGGTCGGATCATCACGCCGGCCGCCGCGGATGCCGGGTGCGACATCTACATCTCCACATCCAGCGCCGGCGGCGGCCTGCAAATGATGGTCGCCGGCGTCGTCCGGAAGATGACCGCCGACAGCGCCGAACGTGCGGCGCTCGGCGCGGGCGCGATCGTCATGGACGTCATCAGCTCCAACGACAAGCGCAGACCCCACGAACAGATCCAGCGCATCCGGCAGCTCCGTCCCGACATGATCCTCATCTCGGGCGGCGTGGACGGCGGCACGACCACGCACGTCGTCGAACTCGCGGAGCTCATCGCACCGGCCAAGCCCAGGCCAAGGCTCGGCGGCGCGTACCAACTGCCGGTCCTCTACGCGGGCAACGTGGACGCCCGCGACGCGATCGAGCGCACGTTCGACAAGGACGTTGATCTCAAGATCACGGACAACCTCCGGCCAACGCTGGAGGAGGAGAACCTCGAACCCGCCCGCGACTTGATCCACGACGTGTTTCTCGAGCACGTCATGGCGCACGCCCCGGGTTACAACAAGCTTATGAGCTGGTGTGACGCGCCGATCATGCCGACACCCGGCGCCGTGGGCAACATCCTCCAGGAGATCGCGAAGCGCGACAACATCAACGCCGTGGGCGTGGACATCGGCGGCGCGACGACCGACGTGTTCAGCGTGTTCGACGGCACGTTCAACCGGACGGTGAGTGCGAACCTCGGCATGTCCTACTCCATCTCCAACGTCTGCGCCGAGGCGACGTTTCCGAACATCCTCCGCTGGGCGCACCTGGCGTTCGACGAACGCACGTTGCGCAACCGCGTGAAGAACAAGATGATCCGCCCGACGACCATCCCGCAGTCGCTCGAAGAGCTCGTCTTCGAACAGTCCGTCGCGCGCGAGGCGCTCCGCCTGGCGTATATACAGCACAAGGCGTTCGCGACGACGCTCCGCGGTGTCCAGCAACAGCGCACCATCGGCGACACGTTCGACCAGAAGACCGGCGGTGAATCGATCGTCGACAACATGAAGCTCGATCTCCTCGTCGCGTCCGGCGGTGTGCTGTCGCACGCCCCGCGCATGGCCCAGACCGCGATGATGCTCGTCGACGCATTCGAGCCCGAGGGCATCACCACACTCGCCAAGGACAGCATCTTCATGATGCCACACCTCGGCGTGCTCGCGCAGGTACATCCCAAGGCCGCGGTCGAGGTGTTTACCAAGGATTGTCTCATTTACCTCGGCACATGTGTTGCCCCGGCCGGTCGCGGCAAACCCGGCAGACCGTGCTTCACGTACACGATCACCGGTGACGGCGTGAGCGACTCGGGTGACATCGCCGTCGGCGAGGTGCGACGCGTGCCGCTCGGCTTGGACCAGTCCGCGCGTATCGTCGTCGATCCGGCGAGGGGCTTCGACGCCGGCGCCGGGCCGGGTCGACGCGTGACCAAAGACGTTCGCGGCGGCACGGTCGGACTCCTGCTCGACGGCCGGGGCCGACCGCTCGTGCTGCCCGAGGACCGTAAGCAAAGCCGCGACGCGATGGAGCGGTGGACCCGGGCGCTCGACCTGTATCCCGAGGTGGAGCCGGTCGGGGCGTAGCGCCACGTGGAACCATCCGCACCGTAGGTGTGGCAACGGCGCGTGTGGCAACGGCGCGTGTGGCACCGACGCATGTAGAACCGACGCGTGTGGCACCGGCATCTTGCCGGTGATGACTTTGCCGTTCGACTTGCCGAGAACTTTGACCGCCTAGGATTCTGCCGATGGCCCACGCATATACGCCCGGACTACTCGTTACCGAAGTCACCACGATCCAGCGCCGGCGCGTGTTGCCGATCAAGGGCGATGTGCTCGTCAGCGTCGGCGACACGGTCAGCGCGGATCACGTGGTCGCCAGGACGTTCATGCCCGGCGACGTACACCCGATCAACATCGCGAACCAGTTGTCGCTCCCGCCGCAAGACGTACCCGAATGCGTCCTCAAGTCGCTCGGCGACGGCGTCACGCAGGGCGAAGTCCTCGCACGCACGAAGGGCATCTTCGGCTTCTTCAAGGCGGAGTACCGTTCGCCCGTCACAGGTACGATCGAGACCGTATCCGAGGTCACGGGGCAGATGATCATTCGCGGGCCCGCGTCTCCGGTCGAGGTCGCCGCGTTCGTGCCCGGAGACGTCGTCGAGGTCGTGCCGGACGAGGGGTGCGTCATCGAGGCCAAGGTCTCGTTCGTCCAGGGCATCTTCGGCATCGGCGGTGAGACCGTGGGCCCGATCCGCATGGCCTGCGCCGCGCACGATGAGTCGCTCGACGCCGACCATATCAACGACGACATGAAGGGCGCCGTGGTCGTCGGCGGCGGCCGTGTCACGGCCGAGGCGCTCCGGAAGGCGATCAAGGTCGGCGCCGCCGCCATCGTCACCGGTGGCATCGACGACGCCGACCTGAGGGACTTTCTCGGATACGATCTCGGCGTCGCGATCACCGGCTCCGAACAGCTCGGCCTCTCGCTCGTGACGACCGAGGGCTTCGGCGACATCGCGATGGCGCGCCGGACGTTCGACCTGCTCAAAACACGAGAGGGGGACGAGGCCTCGGTCAACGGCGCCACGCAGATCCGGGCCGGCGTGATTCGGCCGGAAGTCGTCATCCCGGTCAAACCCGGCGCGGCCGTTACCGAGGTCGACCACATCGAAGCCACGCATGGCGTCACCGTCGGCCTACCCATCCGCGCGATCCGGTCGCCCTATTTCGGCCGTTTGGGCAATGTGTCGGCGATGCCGCCCGAGCTGCACGAGCTCGAGTCCGGCAGCAAGGCGCGGGTCTTCGAGGTAGAGTTCGAGGATGGCGAGCGCGCCATCGTGCCCCGCGCCAACGTCGAGCTTCTGGAGCGCTAGTGCGTCGGCGCACGTGTTTGCATGGATGATCCGAACCGCACAGTGAAGGACCGCGGCCGGAGAGACATCGCGCTTATGTCGAACAGAAACGCTCCCTCACGGTCGCCGTACGGTTCGTCCCACTTCGTGGAACGGGTCGTGACGCGGCACTGGACACGGTCCGCCGGCGTCTCTATACTTCCCCCCGCCCCGGGCTGGCGCGGCCCGTGTGGTGTGGTCGTGGATCGTGGAGCAACACACATGACGAGCAAGCGCGGACGGCACGGGGCGACCGTCTTGGGAGCTGCCCTCATCGGTTGGCTCGCGATGGCGGGTCCGATGCTCGCCGCGCCCGCCCCCCCCACCGACCTTACCGGCGTCGACGCGCCGAATGACACCGGGCAGGCGATCGATCTCAAATGGACGTTGTCGCCGGACGACACGCTCGCGACGAGCGCCGTCGTGAAATACATCATCCTGCGCGCCGCCGACGCGGCCGGCCCGTTTTCCAAGGTCGGGGAACGCCCGAAGGGCTCAACGTCGTTTCGGGATCCAAACTGCAAGCGTGGTAAGGCATACTGGTACCAGGTCGTGGGCGGGCGGGGGGCCGCCACCCGGGACGCGCCCCCCCCCCCCCCCC
>JBHHVO010000050.1:0-13318 GCA_046754365.1 Phycisphaerae bacterium
GATCGGCGGCGCCCATTGGATCCGGGGCAGGTCTTCGAGCTGGGCGTTGGACAATTCCAACACGACCGGATCGCCGGGGCGAATCCCGGGCAGCGCAGCGAGTAGCGACACGCCGATGTTGCCACCGAGATGCGCAGCGCCCCACGGAGCGCGGCCGGTGTCCACCCACCGGCGCAGCACCATCGCGAGCATTGCACACGTCGTGCTCTTGCCGTACGTGCCGGTCACGCCGATCACGATGCCCGGGCACCGCGCGCAAAAGAGGTTGATCTCGGTGGTCCACGGCACGCCCTTGCGGCGGACCGCGTGGAAGAACGACGACCGACGCTTGTCGACGGCCGGGTTGACGACGACCAGGTCGGCGTCGTCCAGGTCGCGCATGTCATGACCGCCGAGATGGAATGCGACGTCGAGATCGGCGATCGCGGCGACCGAGGCGTCCAACGACGCGGCGTCGGCGAGATCCGTGACCGTCACGCGGGCGCCCCGCGCGGCGAGCCACCGCGTCACGCCGACGCCGCCGCCGCACCGCCCGAGCCCGATGACGAGCACGCGCATGCCCGGCGCGATGGTCGGTGTTTCCGAGGTGATTCGCGCGATGTCGGCCATGAAATTACCCTACGGCGGGGACGCCGGAGCGTCAAAGACGGCCGACACGCGGCGGGAGGGCGGGACGCCCGGCGGGAGGCTCGCCCTCCTGTGGCGGGGTTCACGTGATCGGGGGTAAGCGCCGATATGTCATACTGTACCGATGAACGACGACGACCGACCGTATCACGTCGAGATCGACGGCCTCGAAGACGGCCGTGGCGAGGTTGCGCCGGGCCGTCGCGTGCGCGGGAGGCCGTGGCTCGGGATTCACTTCGAATGCTGTGGCGTGTACACGCGGGTCTACCGGAACCGCACCGGGACGGCGTACACCGGCTACTGTCCGCGTTGCGCGAAACGGGTGCATATCCCGATCGGCGGCGGCGGGACCGACGCACGCTTCTTCACCGCAACGTGACGACTCGCCGGCCATCGGTCTCGGTCACCGCGTGGGGCGCGCCGCCCGGTCGCGTCGGGGGTTATGGGGCTGGTTGTGCTGCCGCTGGTGTGGTTGATCGCCGCACGTCGCGCTACCACGTTCGCTGCTTGCGGGTGGTCTCGATCTGGACGAGGTCGTAGTGTTGGCCGTTGTTCATGCCGGGGCACTTCTCGCCTGCGTGCGCCCATGCGTCGGGCGATCTCAGGTTCTCGGTCCAGAACGGCCAGGTGCGACACTGCAGGGGTCGCACGGCGTGGATCGTGCACGCCGACTTGTCGCCGTCGCGGCGCAGGAAGATGCAGTCGCCGCCGGGCTTTTCGGTCAGGCTGTAGCGGAATCCGACGCGCCGGAGGTGTTGGGGATCAAGCCAGCCGTCGGATCGTCCGAGGAAGTTCGCGATGCGGCGGATCTCCTCCTTCGTCGCCCAGACGTAACCCGGGTCGCCGCCGCAGCAGTTGCCGCACCGCGTACACTCGAATCGCAACCCGCCACCGTACCACGGCGTCTTCGCCATCTTGGTTTCCCGTGAAGCATGGACCCAACGGACCCCGACGTGCGACGCCGTGGCCGCGCCGCGCTTCACCCGGCCCGCCCGAGCCCAGACCATGCGCGCATAGCGTACGCACGCATGGCGGCGGCGTCGAGACGTCGGCGGGCTTCGGCCGCGGCGTGCGCCGGCGGCGCCAACGATAGCCGTTTGCCCGTGTCGGCCTGACGCGCCATAATCCCGGCCATGTTGGCCAGCAGCGGGGTCGTGTTCGGCGTTTCGTTCGCGGTGTATTCGTTGGCGATTGTCGCCGTCGGGCTTTACGCCGCCCGATTTGCCCGGAAGAGCGACGAGGATTTCTTCCTCGCGGGTCGATCCCTGGGCAAATGGGTGGCGGCGCTGTCGGCGAGCGCGAGCAGCGAGTCGGGCTGGGTTACGCTCGGGCTTGTGGGGATGGCGTACAGCGGCGGCGTGCAGGCGTATTGGATCATCCCGGGGTGCCTGTTCGGGTTCGCGTTCAACTGGTTCATCGTCGCGGGCCGCATGAACGACCGGGCCCGCGCGCTCGGCGCCGTCACGCTCCCCGACATGTTTTCGATGCACTTTCGCGAGCGCGTCCCGGTGCTGCGGATCCTGTCCGTCGTGGTGATCCTGCTCGCGATGCTGCTCTACGTCGCTGCGCAGTTCGCGGCCGCCGGCAAGGCGTTTGACGCGAGTTTTGACGGCATGGGGTATCGCACCGGCGTGCTGCTCGGCGCGGCGATCGTGCTGGTGTATACAATCTGCGGTGGGTTTCGTGCGGTGTGCTGGACCGACTTCGTCCAGGCGCTGCTCATGGTCGCGACGCTCTTCGTGTTTCCGATCTACCTGCTCGCGACACGGGGCGGGTTCGCATTCGTCAACGACCAACTCGGCCGTGTGGACCCATCGCTGCTGCGGTCCTGGCCACACGGCGGGAGCCTCGTGGTCATCGGGTTTCTGCTCGGGAGCGGTGCGCTCGGGATCAACTTCGGCTACCCGGGTCAGCCGCACGTGCTGATCCGGTTCATGGCGATGAAGTCGCGCGCCGACGCGATCGTGGCCGGTGTCATCGCGATCGTCTGGGGCGGTCTCGTGTACTGGGGCGCGGTGACGGTGGGGCTCATCGTGCGGGCGCTCACCGCGAGCGGGGCCGCGTGGGCGCAGCCGATGCTCGACAACCCCACGATCTACGGGGAACACGGTCTCGTTCTCGCGGCCCGTCATCTCATCCCCGGCGTGCTGTCGGGCATGGTGCTGGCTGCGGTGCTCGCGGCGATTTGCTCGACGGCCGACAGTCAACTCGTCGTCGCGGCGAGCGCCGGTGCGAACGACCTGTACGCCCGCCTCGTCGCGCGATCGCGCGAGCGCGGGCACATGCTGCTGAATCGTGGCGTCGTGTTCGGTCTCGGCGTGGTGGCGGTACTGCTCGTGATCGACAAGGAAGTGCAGGTGTACAAGTACGTATTGGATTACGGCTGGGCGATCCTCGGCGCGTCGTTCGGGCCGCAGGTGATCCTGCTGTTGTTCTGGAAGCGGGCATCGTATGCCGGTTGCATCGCGGGCATGACCGTCGGCCTCGCGGTCGCGCTGTTGGCGAACGTGTTCGCCGCCGACATCGAGGCGTATGTCGGCGTCGCCGTTTACAGCCTCCCGCTCGCGTTCGTGTCGGCGCTGCTGGTCAACGGGATCGTGAGCGTGGTGACCGGACCGCCCGCCCGTCACGGCGACGCGCAGTGGGATGCATGAAACGGGCGGGTACGAAGCGCCCCGCCTCCGTTGCCATGGCAACACCGATCGCACTTTTCGGCGGCAGCTTCGATCCGATCCATCTCGGGCACCTGATCATTGCGCGATGTGTGGCCGAACGGCTTGACGCGGAGCGCGTCATCTTGCTGCCGTCCGCGCGGCCGCCGCACAAGGATGCCCGGGACCTCGCCGACGGGACACACCGCGCCGAGATGGTGAAGCGTGCGATCGCCGGCGAGGCGGTGTTTGAGTTCAGCGACGTCGACCTGACGCGCCGGGGCCCGAGCTACACGATCGATACGGTGGATCACTTCCGCCGGCGGTTCGGCGCCGACGTCGAGCTCGCGTGGATCATCGGCGGTGACTCGCTCATCGAGCTGCCGACGTGGCATCGCGCGCGCGACCTCGTGGACGCGTGCCGGATCATCACGGCGACGCGTCCCGGCGCCACGTCGATCGATTGGTCGGCGCTCGGCGAGACGTTCGACGCACGCCAGGTCGAGGCGCTGCGCGCGGGCGTGCTCGAAACACCCATGATCGACATCTCGTCCACGGACATCCGGCAGCGGCTCCGCGCGGGCCGGTCGATTCGCTACCTCGTGCCCGACGCGGTTCGCGAGTACATCGAGCGCCGCGGGCTCACGTGGTAGGGGCCGCGGCGCGCGCGACAAGTGCGCTCGGGTGCCGAGCGACCGCGCCGCGCCGGGCGATTACCCCGCGCTTGCGCTCGCGGGTCGGATCACGGGCCGCTGGACACCGGCGACGCCGGCTTGATGCCCACCGGTCAGCTTGACCGCGGCGGCGGTCAGAACGCCGCGCGGAGCCCGATCGCGGAAACGGCCACACCGCCGTCGCGCACGACGCCGAAGTCCGTCGCCCCCGCGACGTCGCGCGACCAGTAGGACGGCGTCGAGCGCAGGTTGAACGCCACCGCGCCGTCACCGTCCCGTTCGACGCGGTCGAACCCGACCGGGACCGGGTCTTGTGCGACCGGAACGCGCCGGATGCGTTGTTCGGCGTCCGGTGGGATCGGGAGCGGGAGGTTTACGTTCCAGAACCCGGGTCCCTCCAGCCGCTCCGCAGCGAGCGACGCGACGACGTGCCGTGTGATTCGGGCGGCCGCAGTCCAGTCGATCTCGGTGTCGCCACGCACCGCCTGAGAGACGGCGACGGCCTGAAGGCCGAGCTGCGCCGCCTCGCGGGCGGCGGCGACCGTGCCGGAATAGTAGGTATCCACGCCGGAATTCGCGCCGCGATTGTTGCCGGCGACGACGAGGTCGATCGGGTCCTCCACGAGCACCGCGTTCGCGAGGCGGACGCAGTCCGCGGGTGTGCCGTCGACGGCGTGGACGGTTCCGATGCCGTCCAGGTCGATGATGTTGCACGTAATCGGCGTACGGAGCGTGAGGGTGTGGCTACACGCCGAGCGCTGGGTGCGCGGTGCGACGACGTGGACGCGTCCGAGTTGACGGACGGCGTGAAAGAGCGCGCGGAGCCCCGGCGCGTTCGCACCGTCGTCGTTGGTGATCACGATGTTCATCGTCGTCGACCCGTCCGATAGAAAACCCAAGCCGGGCGCGACACACCCGGAGTTTTGCTCACCCGCATGGGTGAATCGTACCATGTAACTTGGCGTACCGCCCAGATTGCCTACAGCGCACAGGCGGCATTGCGGGAACGCCCAGGATGAGCACCGGAAGGGACCGACCACAATGACGCGACCACCGACGGCTCCCCACGCGCATCGGGTGGAGCTCCCCAGCTCCGCCCCGCACGTACGCCTCACCGCAGGCTTGGGGTCGGTCGGACAGAAAACCTGGAACGTGCGCCGTCCCGTAACGCTTATCGGATCACGCCGCCAGAGCCACATCGTGCTGCACGGCCCGGACATTAACAGGGCCCACTGCGTGATTGTCAACACGGGTGCGCATGTGCTCCTGAAAGACCTCGGATCGGGGAGCGGGACATGGCGCGGCGAAGAACGCGTCGACCTGGTGGTGCTCAGTGACGGTGACGTGATCCGGTTGGGACAGACGTCGATTCAGGTGGCGATTCAGACGCCGGTCGAAACCTCCGACGACTCGGATTGCGGCATCGCGTATGTCGACCCGACGTGCTTCGACCAGACGGTGATCCTGCGCGAGGCGGGCACGAAAAACCAAACACGTCTCGATGCGGCCGTCGCATGCATCGGGCGCAGTCAGGATGTCGATGTGCGCGTCGATGATCCGCAGGTATCCTTGGCGCATGCGGTCATCTTCCAATTCGGCGCCGCCGTCGCGATCTTCGACCTGGGCAGCCGAACCGGCACGCGCGTCGACGGCGAGGTGTGTCCGATCTCGCTGTTGCGCGACCGCGCCCGGATCCAGATCGGTCCGGCCGCGTTTGTCGTAAGCGTTCCGGATGCCGTGCACACACCGGCCAACGAGCCGACACCCCCCACCGAAGCGGAGCCGCCGGCCGTCACGGCCGCACCACCGGCGCGACCGGCATCACCGCGGACGCGCTGGCCGAATCCGCTGCGGGACCCACCGCCGTCCGCCGAGGAGCCGGGCCAGACGAGTGCGGCGGCCGCGGCGCTCGCACAACCCGAAGACCTGGGCAACCGGGCGGTCCGCGCACTGGGCGATATCGAGTCGGACATCGCCGCGCTGCAGGCAAGCATGACCAAGTCGTGGGATCGGCTTAACGAGGTGCCGCTCGACGGCGACGCGTCCGCGGATGGCGCCGCGTTGCGGTCCGCCGACCTCGACGCGCGCGAGGCCGAACTCGACAAACGTGACGCGGAGCTGCGCGGCTTGCTGCTCGACCTTACGCGGCAGTACGAGCAACTCGTGGCCCGCGAAGGCGACCTGCCCGGCGCGCTCAAGAAGCTTCGCGCGGAACAGAAGGAACTCCTGACGCTGCGCCAGTCCCTCGAACAACGGGAGCAGGACCTGCTACAACGCGAGGACGATCTGCAACGCAGAGAGCGGGCCGTCGCGCAGCGATGGGGACGTGTGTCCGCGGCCAAGGCCGCCGGCCCGGTCACGAAGACGTTCAGGCACTCGCACGGCGGATGACCCAACAAAGCATGACCCGACGGGTTTCAGGGTCTTTCGTGTCGGCGGCGTGCGATAGCGAGTGGATTCGGAGCTCGAAGCGCGAGCGAGGGGAACGCCGACGCATCCCGTGCCCGCGCTTGGGGCTCGGAACACCCCCGGCTCCGACGCAACATCGAAGCATCAAGTCCTCAGGAAATTCGCCACGAGACGGCTCCCGACGTCGGTGAGAAAGCTCTCCGGGTGGAACTGAACGCCCTCGATCGGCATGGTCTTGTGGCGAAGCCCCATGAGTTCGTCGCGGTCCGTCGTCGCCGTCACTTCGAGTTCCGGCGGGAGCGTGTTACGGTCGACCGTGAGCGAGTGATACCGCGTCGCGACGAACGGGTTCGGCAGTCCGTCGTAGACACCCCGGCCGTCGTGTTTGATCGGGCTGGTCTTGCCGTGCATGAGGCGCGGGGCCCGCACGACACATCCGCCGAGCGCCTCCGCGATGCACTGATGCCCGAGGCAAACGCCGAGCAGCGGCACATCCGCACCGAACCGGCGGACGGCCTCGACGCTGATGCCCGCGCCGGCCGGCACGCCCGGACCCGGCGAGATGACGATGTGTCGCGGTCCGAACGACGCGAGCTCGTCGATCGTCACGGCGTCGTTCCGCACGACCTTGATCTCGCGCCCGAGCTCCAGCGCACCCATCACCTGCACGAGGTTGTATGTAAACGAGTCGTAGTTGTCGATGACCACAATCACGCGTGCATCGGCCCGTGAAACAGGTATCGGCCGGCACCCGCATCGGCCGCGGGACCACCGGGGAAACGCCCCACGACGTACACGGCCCGGCGCCGGCACGTTCGCAGGCTACCGCGCCGGGTCCGCCCCCGCAACGCACGTACGTTTCGGAGCGCGGCCGACACCTGCGACGACTTTCGACGACGACGCGTGCTATAATGCGATGGACCTGGCGCCGTCGCTCGCGGATGGGATGTCGCGGACGTCATGTCGCGGCCACGGCGGCGACGCTGGAACGGAAGCGAGGTGCACCCATGTCCTGGCATGTGATCCCGATCCGCCGAGCGGCCATGATTGCCGGCATCGTGTGCGTCGCGGCGCGCGCGGACATTCCGCCGGTGCGCGCCGACAAACCGCAGCCGCGCTCGGACACGCCGCCGACGCCCCGAACCGACCCCCCCGGCGGACTCGCAACGCTCACGAACGAACTCCGCCGAAGCATGGATTGGGACGAGGAGTTCGTGCTCATCGAGCCGACCATACACAACATGTGGGACCGCTACGGTTGGGACGGCGAACCCGACCGCTATGCCCGTGATATGATGCTCGAGGTCGCACGCATCCCGCCGTGGCAGGTGATGAAGCGACTGCGCCGCGCGGCCGAGCTCACCCGGGATCGCTATGACCTGTCACCGGAGCAGATCGCGTCGCTCGAGCGCTCGCTCATTCTCGAGACGAGCGGCTTCCTGCTCCGCAACGCGAAAACGCTCGTGCCGCACGTCCGCGAGATGATCGAGACCCGCCGTAGCGGTGAGCCGTTTACACCCGAGCAGATCGCACGGTGGACGCGGGAGGACGATGCGATGTGGTCGGACGGGCGGGCGCGGCTCGAACGGCTCATCACCGACTTGCGCGCCACGCTCACGCCCGAGCAGCGCCGGCGCTTCGATCGCGACAAAAAGGCGATGGATAAACGCTTCGACGACCTCGACCGCGCGCGACGGGCGTGGGCGGCCGGGCGATGGCGGGCCGAAGACTGGGGCCTCCAGGACGACCCGATCCAGTCCGGCAAGGCGCGGCGAAACGCGAAACGCGACGCCGCCGGCGCGCTCGCGGCGCTGCAACGCGCGGCGGCCTCCAAGTCACCGGGGGCGATCCCGAGCAAGGCGGATGTGCTGGCCATGCTCAACATCCGCTGGCGATCGTACGATCCGACGACGTGGCACGCGTACGTCGTCGATGTGCAACGACGCTACGCGATGGACGCCGGCCAGCGCGACGCCGCGCGGTCGATCTACACGGAGCTCTTCGATCGCGCGACGACGTATCAAACGCTGCACACCGCCGCGCTCAGCCCGATCCCCGTACCGCAGCGCCTGACCGACCCCGCCTACGAGCCGATCCGCGCCGTGTTCGCGGAACTCGAAGCGCGGCTCGCCGCCCTCCCCACACAGGCCCAGCGCGACCTCGCGGCACGCCCGGCCCCCGCGCGTGCGCCCGCCTCAACAAGCCCGCAGCCACCCGGAAAGCGTGATCGCAAGTAGCCCGCCCCGTCAACGCGAACCACCGCCGAACCCCGAGAACCGCGACGCGCGGGAGGGCGAGGCTCCCGCCGAGCCGTGCGGGAGGCCGAGACTCCCGCCGAGCCATGCGGGAGGCCGAGGCTCCCGCCGAGCCGTGCGGGACGCCGAGGCCGGGTGGCCCATCTCCTACTGGGGGTGGGGGAGCCGATGATCGTGAGCCGATCACGTTACACCCGCGTGCCGCACGTCATGGCTTCGCGGTCTGCATCATCGTATCCGCCGACGTCCAAGAGGACATGGGCGATTCGACCGGCTGCCTCCACGTCTAACCGCTGCTTTCCGTCCCCTTCTCCGCGCAGAGGGTAACAACGCACCGCGTGGTCGAGCTGGTCGAACAGCGTCTTCACATCCGCAAGGTCGATCGTGTAATGAAACTTGTGTTCACTGAATTGCTCCGGGTCCCGGGACACCGAGAGCTCCAACTCGACCGTGAGGCTGAACCGGGCGATCCCGTCGGTCTCGTCGTTCCGCCGGATGAAGGGATCCCACCACGCTTCCATCGGGGCCCAACAGCACTCGGGCGAGTCTCCCACGAGCACGCACGCCACCTCCTGCCGAACCAGAACAAGTTCGAGGGTGTGAACGTACGCACCCGTAAACGACACTTGACTGTGTCGGTCGCGAACACTGTGTCCGTCGCGAACGAGCATGTGCACGTTGAGCCAGTTGCTATCACATCCGTCGTGAACATGTGGAAACTGATACCCCAGCATACGCATGCGGACGAAGTCACGAATCGTCAGTTCGCAGTCATCGGACATGTGGTTCACCATCGCGCAACGTCGCCATCCGTCACACGTCGGCGCAACGCTCACGAACGTGTCCAACCCAGCCCGCACGCGACGCGCCGGCACCCGCGTGTCACGCGTATTGGTTGGCTCGTTGCCCCCCCTCATGTGTCGCTACGATCGACCGACCGCGCCTTGGCCCAATGCGCTGCGCCCCCCACCGGTCCCCCGGTCACTTCGGCCGCTTCACCGGTCTGCGCGCGTTCGGCACTTCGATCGTCTCTTGGCCACGCAGGTACCGCCCGGTCACCGACCGGCGACTCCGCATGATCTTGTCGATGTCGCCCCGTGCGACGACTTCACCGCCGCGCACGCCCGGTCCGGGGCCGAAGTCCACGATCTCGTCGGCCGCCCGCATCGTCTCCTCGTCGTGCTCGACGACGATCACCGTGTTGCCCATGTCCCGCAGGCGCTGCAGCGAATCGAGCAGCCGCCGGTTGTCGCGGGCGTGCAGGCCGATGCTCGGCTCGTCAAGGATATACAGCACGCCGACCAGGCCGGCGCCGATCTGACTCGCCAGGCGAATCCGCTGCGACTCTCCGCCCGAGAGCGTCGGCGCCGCTCGATCCAGCGCAAGGTAGTCCAGCCCGACGTCCGACAAGAACCGGAGCCGCCCAGACACCTCGCGCAACACGTCCGTCGCGATGACGGCCTCCGTGCCGGAAAGCTCGAGCTGGGAGAAGAACCGCGCGGCCGCGTCGATCGACATCGCCGACACCTCGGCCAGGTTGCGCCCGCCCACGCGGACCGCGAGCGCCTGCTCATTGAGCCGCGCGCCGCCGCACGCGCCGCACACCGTCTTGCGCATATACTTCTCGTAATACGCGCGGACAAAGTTGGACTTCGCCTTGCGGTGCTTGTCGCGCAGCTCCGCCACGACACCGGTAAACGTGCCCCCGTGTCGCCAGATGCCGCCGGACCATCGCCACGCGAATGTGAGATGCGTGTCACCCAGGCCGTACAACAGCGCATCTTTCGCCCGCTTGGACAGCCGGCCCCACGGCGTCTTCAAGTCGAACCCGACATGCGCCGCGACGGCGTCGTAGATGTGCCGCCGCCAGCGACCGATCCGCGTGCGCATCGGCGCCACGGCCCCACCGAGAAACGACTTGCGCGGATCCGGCACCATGAGCTCGGCGTCGAAGTCGAACCGCGTCCCGAGCCCGTCGCACGCCAGGCACATGCCCGTCGGCGAGTTGAAGCTGAAAAGCTGCGGTGACGGCGGCTCGAAACTGATGCCGCACCGCGCACACGCGCATGCCGTCGAAAAAAGTACGTCACCGGCGACCGCGTTTCCCTGGGAACCGGCGGATCGTCGCGCGCCCGCGCGTTTCGAGCGTCCGAATGCCCGGACGTCGCCGTCGCGCGCGGGCGTATCGACGGCGTGCACGATCAGCGTGCCGTCGCCGAGCTTGAGCGCGTTTTCGACGGCCTCGGCGAGCCGCGCACGAACCGCGCCCGACACCGTAAGCCGGTCCACGACGATCTCGATGTCGTGTCGGATGTGCCGCGCCAGGTCCGGTACGTCGGAGAGCGACACGATTTGCCCGTCCACCCGTGCACGCGCGTAGCCCTGCCGCACCATGTCCTCAAAGAGGTCGCGGTACACGCCCTTTTGTCCGCGCACGACCGGCGCGAGCACGAATACCCTGGTACCCGCCGGCATCTCGAGGATACGTGCGACAATCTGCTCGCGGCTCTGCGCGGCGATCGGCCGGCCGCACCCCGTGCAGTGCTGTCGCCCGACGCGCGCGAACAGCACGCGCAGGTAGTCGTTGATCTGCGTGATCGTGCCTACGGTGCTCCGCGGGTTCCAGCCGCTCGTCTTCTGCTGGATGGAAACCGCCGGACACAGCCCCGTGATCTGATCCACGTCCGGCTTGCTGACTTGCCCGAGGAACTGCCGCGCGTACGCGCTGAGCGATTCGATATACCGCCGCCGACCCTCGGCAAAGAGTGTGTCAAACGCAAAGCTGCTCTTGCCGCTGCCGGACACACCGGTAAAACAGATGAGCTTGCCCCGCGGCAGCGAGAGCGACACGTCCCGCAGGTTGTGCTCGCGGGCGCCCCTGACGGTGATGTTGCGCGGTTCCATGGCACGTGTCGGGCGGGCCGACCGTCCGGCCAAAAAACGACAAGCGTGGGGCGGGCCATGCCGTCGGGCGTGCCATGCCCGCGTCACATGTCCCGTCAGCGCCTCCGCGCGCCGGGGCACCGCACGCACGTCATCCGGCCGACGCAATGCTCCGTTTCCCCACGTCGAACCCCGTATGCGTCACGCGCCAGAACCGGTCGTCCTTCACCATCCAAACGACCACGACGACGTCGGCGTTCGGGTCGCCGCTCGGATCGGCCGCGACCATCTTGACCCCGACCATCTCGCTCTTACGCGGCGCCCGGGCGATCGGCGATACGACGAGCCGACGATCGGCCTCCTCCCAGCTACGCGGGAAGCTGCCGACATAGTGCGCGAGCGTCGGCGTCCACAGCCGGACCACCATCGTGATGAACTCGTCCCGCGTCATACTGGTGGTGTTGGTCCGCGCGAGCTCATCCGCGGCACAGACGTCGAACTCTACATCCATCGCCGCGTCGCGCTCGGCCGGTGTGTCCGCGCGAAAATCGTCATACACGGCGCGAAGCAGCACGTACGCGACTTGCTTCGGCGTCGCGTCCCGGTCGAGCCGGATACCGTAGTGCTCGACCACCCGCACCGTCGCATGGCGGATGTGCTCATCGGCGAGACGGACGTTGCGCCGGCACCCCACAGCGGAACATGCTACGCCCAGCGACGCCAGCAGCGCGATCGATTCTGACCAACGGAGCGACAACATACGGCGGGAGTGTACCTGCCGGCGCGCAGGTTGCAACCTGCGCCTGGCGCCACGCGGGACCTGCCATGTAGCGTCTGCCCCGTGTGGCGGACGTCGGCGGGCGAGACGCGCTCGAGGTTCCACGGCCGCCACGGGGGGCGGCCGCTACACGCTAAACACGTACATCTCCCTGGACGTGGGGACGTGAGTCCGGCCCGGTTTTCGCGTCCCCCACGGCTCAAACCATGGGGCACCCGAGACAGGAAGGACCCGCGCTTGCGCGATATGTGCCCGGTGCACCAGCACGGTGTCGGCGCAAAACCAAGGCGCACGCCGGGCTACCGCTTCGCCGCGCCGCGCGCGGATCAGTCGTGCAGCGGTGTGCCCTTCATGTCGCCGGGCCCCGTCGCGCCGAGCTGGCGGAGGATCGTCGGCGCCACGTCGTACAGCGTGGGACCATCGACGCGCCCGCGCGCGGCGAGCGAGGGATGGCTGTAGAGGTACATGCCTTCCTGGGCGTGGTTCGCGTCGTCGGGCCCGGTGTCGTTTTCGAACGTGTAGATCGTGTCGCTGCCGACCCACCCGACGGACCGCCAGCGCAGGTCACCGAAGATGACGATAAGGTCCGGTGCCACGCGGTTGACACGGCTGTAGATCTCATCCGGCTTGTAGCACTTCGTGCCCATCGGGCGACCCTCGTGGTCGGGCATGGCCTCGATCCGCGCGGCGAGGTCATCGCGAAAGCGTTCGTAGTCGGCCTGTTTCACCGTACCGTTGGGTTCGCGCCCCTCGACGTTGATGAACAGCCGACCATAGTAGCCCCCCTCGCCCCACGCCTTCGTCCGACCCCAGTCCACGTCGGCGACGTTGAACTTCTGATTCGGTTGGATCGGATCGGCAAAATGCAGCAGCCCCTCGTTGACAAGCCACTGATTGAAGAGCACACCGCCGGTCATGCACTTGGCGCCGTGGTCGCTGACGATCCAGACGGCGGTGGTGTCGAGGTCGACGCATACAAGCGTGCGGCCGATCTCGGTGTCGATGTACTTGTAGTAGTCGCGAATCGCATGCTCGAACGCG
>JBHHVO010000051.1:0-13216 GCA_046754365.1 Phycisphaerae bacterium
GCGGTCGCTGCGAGACGCGCGGGGGCCGACGGCGGAGGCCATGGGGTACCCGCACGGGGGACGGCGCGGTCCACACTACGGCGGTTTGCGCGGGCGACAGGTGTTGTAGATTCGGGCGCGAACGCTAGGATGCCGGTGTCAGGCTTACTTGGGCCGCGAGTCGGAGGGACGTCGGACGACGCGGCGGGTTCGAATCGAACTATTCAGGTGGAGGTGAGAACGGTGATGTTGAGGCATGTCTTGATGGGTGCGGTGCGCGCGTGGGTCGCGCTGGTTGTGGTTGTGTCGGCTGCGCCGGCGGTTGCGGCGATCAGTGTTACGTTTGAGAAGATCGCGAAGTCGGGCGATCCGGTCCCGGGGCGTGAGGCGGTGAACGTGGTGTTCAACGGGCGTGCGTTCCAGCAGTTCTCATTCACGGACGGCGTGTTGAGCCGGCCGTCGATGAATGCGGGCGGCGAGGTCGTGTTTCGCGGTGTGAGCTCGCATCCCGCGGATTTCAACCTGTTTTCCGCGATCGGGCTGTACGTGAAGTCGCCGGGGACGCCGCTGTCGGTTCTGGTGGACACGACGACGAGCGGCGGGGTTCCGGTGTTTCCGGTCCCGGGTCAGCCGGCGACGACGCAGTTCACGAACTTCAAGCCGCCGCTGGTGAATGACGCCGGGGACGTGTTGTTTTATGCGACATACGGAGGTCCGACGGGGGGCGGCTCGGGATTCTACGCGATGACGACGAGCGGTGGCCCGATCGTCAAGCTCGTGGACAGCTCCGACACGGTCCCGGGTTTCGCCGGCACGACGTTCAGCAGCTTCGCGTTCGGTGGGGTGTTCGGGCGGTTCACGCTCGGATCGCTGAATGACGTGGGTCAGGTGGTTTTCATGGGGGTGTTCAACGCGCCGGACGACACGTTCATCGACGTGGGGCTTTACGGTACGACGGTTGCCGGCGGCGCGCTGACCCGCCTGGCGGACGCGACCGGGAGCATGACGATGATCGACCTGGATCCGAGTATTACGATCCACGGTCTCCAGCAGGATCGACACGCGGCGCTGAACAACGCTGGGATGGTGGTTTTTGGGGCCGACATCGGTCCGACGCCGTTCAGCGCACAGCGGGCGATTCTCGCGGTGCCGGTTGACGGGAGCGGCGGCGTGCGGACCCTGGCGAAGCGTTTTGACCCGGTGGTTCTGTCGGACGGCGTGACCCACACGCTGTTCGCGAACTTCAACGGGCACGACATCAACGATTCGGGCCAGTTCATGTTCCAGCATGCGTTTTCACCTGGTGGGGGCGTCATCAACGCACTCATCACCGGCGATATCAACGTCGCAGGGAGCCCGCTATCCGTCGTGGTGGACAACGCGGGCGGGTTTGCCGTGCCGCAGCGCCCGGGGTCGACGTTTACGGGTATCCGCATGACGGCGATCAACGGTTCCGGGCAACTGGGTTTCGACGCGCTGACGGACATACCGGCGAACAGCAGCGGGGTCTACACGACCGACTTGAGCGGCGGCGCGGTGGGGTTCGTGTCCAACAGCAGCACCGCGCCGCCGGGGCGCCCGGGCGTGGTGTTCAACACGTTCGGCTCGTTCGATATTCCGAACGACGGCGAGAGCGTGGTGATCAATGCGTCGGGAAACATGGCGCTGACGGGGTCGGGTCTCAATGAAACGGCGACCGCGAGTTCGTTCGGGCTGTATTTCTTCGACCGTAGTACCGGGACGCTTGAGCGCCTTGTGGACGAGACGACGTCGGCGCCGGCGCCTCCGGTCGGGTTGGGTGACGTGTTCGGGAGCCCCGGCGGGCAGCAGTTCTTCATGATGTGGGACGGCTCGAACACACGGGCGGGGCACTACCGCGCGATGAATGACAACAATGATGTCGCGTTTATCACGGCGTTTAGCACGTTCAATGTGGGTCTCTATGTGGCCCATGTCTCCGCGGGCGCGGGCGGGGGTGGCGGCACGACGATCGCGTGTCCGGCGGATGCGGTTGTGGAGTGCGGTGCGTCTACGGATCCCACGGCAACGGGTGCGGCGACGGCGGCGGACAGTTGCACCGGCGCGAGTGTGGCCACGACGTTCAGTGACGCCGTTACGCCGGGGACCGGCGGGACCGAGACGATCACCCGGACCTGGTCGGCGGATGACGGCTCGGGCGGGACGGTGTCGTGCGTGCAGGTGATCTCGGTGCTGGATACGACGAATCCGACGCTTAGCGGCGTTCCGGCGGACGCGACGGCGGAGTGCGACGCGGTCCCGGCGCCGGCGAGCCCGACGGTAAGCGATACGTGCGACCCGGCTCCGACACTGACGTTCGCCGAGACCCTGGCGATGGGGGCGTGTCTGGATGAGGTGACGCTCACGCGTACGTGGACGGGCGCGGACGGGAGCAACAACACGGTGGCGGCGTCGCAGGTGATCTTCGTGGATGACACGGTGGCGCCGACGGTGACGTGCCCGGCGGACCTGGCGGTTTCGGGTGGGTTCGGGGGGACGAATGTGGCGTTTGCGACGTCGGCGACGGATAACTGCGATCCGGCGGCGGGGGTGGCGACGAGCGTCGCGTCGGGTTCGTTTTTCACCTCCGGTGTGACGTCGGTGACGGCGATCGGGATGGACCGGTGCGGCAACGCGGCGTCGTGCTCGTTCGACGTGTTGGTGTCGTGCTTCGGCGTGAATCGTGCGAAGATCGGGACGAAGGACGTAGCGTGCCGCGGGATCGAGGAGATCGAGTTCACGAGCATGAACGGTACCGAGGCGTTGATCTCGCTGTTCAAGGCTGAGGAGGGCTCCGGCGGGGGCGTCGAGGAGGATACGCTGCCGGCGTCGATCGTCGTGGATGACGGCGTCAATGGGGCCGTCACGGTCGATACGTCGTGCGCGCAGGTGCTTGCGATCGGTGATGTGTTCGGACCGTATACGGTCACCGACATCGAGAAGGACCACGACGATCACGTGGACGATCACGGCAACGAGGTGGAGCTGCGGGGGTCGTTCGTGCCGGCGGTTCCGTTTGACCTTGCGGTCGATGCTGTTGTGTTCACGATCGACGACGGGCAGGGGCACACGGCGTCATTCACGATCCCGGCGGGGGCGTTTCAGGTCGACGGGAACCCGGAGAAAGGCAAGTTCAAGTTCGAGGGGACCGTCGGCGGCGCGGATGTCAAGGCGAAGTTGGAGGGCTGCAAGTTCAAGTTCAAGGCCAAGAACGCGACGAATACCGGCGCGTTGGCGGGGACGACGATGACGGTCGGGCTTGCGGTCGGCGCGAATGTCGCCGCGGACACGCTCGCGATGGAGGACAAGGGGAACCACCTCAAGTTCAAGCGCGCGCCGAAGGTGAACTGCTGCCCCGAATGTGTGGGTGTCGCTTCGATGCAGGTCACGAGTGATCAGGGTGTTTTGGTGTTCGAGCCGCCGGCGGGGCAGACCAAGCTGGGCGCGAACACGGTCGTCGATGACGGTGTCAACGGTGCGGTGACGATCCACACGTCGTGCTCGCAGTCGATCGAGGTGGGCGACGTGTTCGGCGCGTACACGATTTCGGAGTTGATCAAGATCTTCGAGACCGGCGACTGACGCGTTGTGGGCGGCGGCGCCGCGCGCGGCCGCCGACGCTCGAAGCGCCGCCGGGGGTGATTAGGCCGTAGGGTTTCCGCGGCGGCTGTCGCCCCTACCGGGGCTTGATACCGCAACGGGCGGGTACACGGGTAGGGTTTCGACGTCGCGCTCGTGTGCTTGTCTCGTGGTGTGCGGGATGTAAGCTGAACGCCCCCCCGGCGCCTGGCGCCGGGGGGGCGTTGGTGTTGTGCGATGTCGGCGGGCACGTGGCCCGCCGTAGCGTGCGCCGTAGTGGGAGATGCGGCGAGCGATGCGGTAGCGGGTTCCAGCAGTACAGCGCAAGGTTGCGCCAGGGCGCCGACAACACATGTGGGACGGGCTTGCCGGCCGGTCTCATCGGCCCCGGGGAGCGGTCTGACCGGCTGGAAAGCCGGTCCCACAGTAAGCCGGCGCTACAGAAAGCCGGTGCCACAGGCTTTTTCAAACGGGCTGCGACCAGGCGGTGCGCGACGTTGTCGTGTGTCGTTTCGATTCAGTGCCACCGGCTGGCTTGCGGGACACTGTGTCGTGGCGCATCGGGACCCCGTACGGGAGCGTGGGGTGTGATGTCGGTGTTATCATCGTGGTTTGCACCCGGCGCGGTGTTCGGTTGGCTGTGCGTGGTGTTTTTGCTGGCGATTCCGGTGGTGTGGATCGCGGCGCGGCGAACGCGGCACCGTGCGCATGTGCGGTTCAGTTCGGTGGATGCGTTACGGCGGCTCGGTCCGACGTGGGCGGTGCGTCTCTGGTTCGTGCCGCCGCTGCTGCGGACGCTGGCGGTGCTGGCGCTCGTCGTCGCGCTCGCGCGGCCTCAGGCGGGCGGCGCGTACCGCGATACGACCGAGGGGATCGCGATCCAGATGGTGTTGGACGTTTCCGGGAGCATGGCGGAAACGGACTTCGCGATGGACGGGCGTTGGGTTCGGCGGCTCGACGCGGTGAAGCGTGTGTTTCGCGATTTCGTGCTCGGGTCGGGCGGGCTGCCGGGTCGGGCGAACGACCTGATCGGGATGACGACGTTCGCGCGGTATGCGGATTCGCCGTGTCCGTTGACGCGTGACATGGCGAGCCTCGTGGATTTGCTTCAAGAGACGGAGATTCCCGGGTGGCGCCGGGGTGTGCAGCGGTTCAACGACGACGAGGCGAACAACACCGCGCTGGGCGATGCGATCGTGCTGGCGACGAACGACCTTCGTCGCGCGGGTGAACAGGCCGTCGCGGGTGTTCCCGGGGCCGAACCGGCGAAGAGTCGCGTCATGATTCTGTTGACGGACGGTGCGGACAACCCCGCGACGGACGACGCGCCCGATCCGATCGAAGCGGCGAAGCTGGCCGGTACGCTCGGCATCAAGGTGTATACAATCGGCGCGGTGGGCTCGCAGCGTCGCCGGCCCGAGCGGTTTCCGTTCTTCGGCCGGGGGCGATCGGCGGTGGACGAGCCGACGCTGGAGCGCATCGCGGAGATCACCGGTGGTCGGTATTTCCGGGCGACGGATACGGACTCCCTGGTGACGATTTACGAGGAGATCGACCAGTTGGAGCGGCACACGACCGGGGAACGGACGTATCGGGACGACACCCGCGCGGCGAAGGTGGCGATGCTGGTGGGGCTTGCGCTCTTGATGACGGAGCTGTTGCTGGTGAACACGAGGCTTCGCAGGATCCCATGATCCGGCGCGTGCTGTATCCGTGGGGGGTGTGGCTTGTCGGGGCGCTGGGTGTCCCGGTCGCGCTGGTGGCGCTGGGCTTGGTGCTGTTGGTGGCGACCGACATCGGGGAGCTGCCGTTTGACGACTTGGGGCTGTGGTGGCTCGTGCTGGCGGCGCCTGTGGCGGGGGTGTTGTGTTTGTATGGAGCGGCGCGGCGCCGGCGTGCGCTGGGGCGGTTTACGTCGGTGTCGCTGGGCCCGCTGCTGGTGCCGTGGGCGAGCCCGACGCGGCAGGTGGTTCGTGCGACGGCGGTCATCGTGTCGGTGTTTTTCATCGCGGTGGCGATCACGGGCCCGAGGTGGGGCGTATATCTGGAGAAGCAGGAGGCGTACGGCGTCGACGTCGTGGTGGCGCTGGATGTATCGCGTTCGATGCTCGCGCGGGACGTTGCACCGAACCGGCTGCTGGCGGCGAAGCGGGACATCCGTCGACACCTGACCGAGCGTTCCGCGTTTCAGCGGATGCACCGGCTCGGGCTGCTCGCGTTCGCGGGGTCGGCGACGCTGCGCATGCCGCTTTCGACGGACCACCTGGCGTTTCGGGCGAAACTCGCGGACGTGGGGTTGGGTTCGGCGCCGCGCGGCGGTACGGCGATCGCGGAGGCGATCAAGAAGGCGACGCTGCTGCTGGCATCGTCGCCGGACGACGCGACGAGGCTCATCCTGCTCTTGACCGACGGCGAGGATCATGAAGGTGATCCGGTGGCCGCGGCGCAGACGGCGTTTCAAGCGCACGGGATTCGGACGTATACGATCGGCGTCGGCGACCCCGCGTTGCCGGCGGGTGCGGAGGTGCCGATGGACGGGCGCCCCGGCAGCAAGCCGCTGCTTTACGACGGGCAAATCGTGTTCTCCAAGCTGGACGTGGACGGGCTGCGCACGATCGCCGAGGCGGGCGGCGGGCGGTACGCGTCGATCGCGGACCTCGGGCATCTTGTTGATGCGATCTCGAGCATGCACCGGACGCGGCTCGGGACGGAGGCGCGACAGATCCACCGGCCGCGGTATCAATGGTTCCTGGCGGCGGCGTTGGTTTGTGTGTTGATGGAACCGCTCATCCGCCCATCCCGGCGGTCGGTGGCGGATTTGCCACGGCGGGTTTGGCAACAGGAGGCGGCGGCATGACGCATCGGTGGTGGATCGCGTCGGTGGCACCGGTCGCGTTGTTCGCGGCGACGCCGGGTGCGATGTCGGCGTCGGTGGTGTCGCCGATGTTGCTACCCGCGGCGCAAACGGCCCCGGCGGTGTTGTCGGGTGATGCCGGTGACGCCGCCGCGTCATCTCCGGCCAAGCCGTATGACGGCATGTCGGCCGCGCGCGCGGTGCGTGAGGGGAACCGTCAGCTCCTCGCCGGCGACGCGGCTGCGGCGCTCGAGGCGTATCGACACGCGGGTGCGCGGCGCCCCGACGCGCTCGAGGTACCGTTCGTGGAGGGGCTCGCCCACTTCAAGCTTGGTGCATACGACAAGGCGCGGTCCGCGTTCGAGCGGGCGGCGCTGTCGCAGAACAGGTCGCTCGCGGATGACGCGGTGTATGGGATGGGTGCGTGCGATCATGCCGCGGCGCTCGAAGACGGTGTCGATCCCCAGGCGGCGATCGAGAAGCTGGAAGCGGCGATGTCGCGTTATCAGCAGGTGCTCGCGGACAACCCCGACCACGTGCTCGCGCGCGACGCGAACTACAAGGCCGCGACGAAATGGCGGCGGATCAAACAACTTCTCGAACAGCAGCAGCAACAACAGGGTCAGCAGTCACAGGACGATGAGTCCGACGACGAGGAGAGTCAGGACTCCGATGCCGCGCAACAGCAGCAAAGCGGCGATCAGGACGAGCAGAGCCAGGACGCCGCCGATCAGCAGCGCGGCGACACGGAACAGCAAGGCGCCGACCGACCACAGAACGCCGACCAGCCGCAGGATGCAGATGAGCAACCGAGCGCCGCTCAACAGCAGCAAGACGATGCCGCACGGGCGCAGCAGGACCCGGCGCAGGCGCAACCCAACGACCCGCCGACCGACGACGAAGAGCGCGCCGCCGCGGAAGCGACCAAGCAGGAAGCGGACATCTCGAAACAGCAGGCGGAGAACAAGCTCCGTGCGTGGATGGAGCAGATGCGCAACAGGCTCAGGGATCGTCGCAAGCCCCAACGCGCCGTCGCGGCGCCGGTGGACAAGGACTGGTAGATGGCGCCCCCGTGGCACAGCCCATGCCCGCAACCGCGTGGCGCGCCTATGCGGCGCCGGCGGACGCATCGGATGCCGCGTGTGGGCGCGTTGGTGTTCACGGTGGTGATGGCGTCGTTGTCGCGGCCGGCGCCGGTGGCGGCGGTGCAGGGGCGTGCGTCCGGCGTCGTGCTGCGCGTGGACGCCGGTACGCTGGTCGTCGGCGAGGTCGTGACCGCTGAGCTGGTTTGCACGAATATCGCGGAGCCGGATGGGCCGCCGGAGATCGGCGCCGCGGACGGATTGAGCGTCCGGTTGACAGGGACGGTTCCGAACACGTCGACATCGCTTTCGATTGTCAACGGCCGGAGCACGCGCCGCGTGACGTATACGTACGGCATCCGGATCGCGGCGCTTGCGGCGGGGACGCACACGATCGGGCCGATCACGGTTATGGCCGGGGGGCGCGCGTATCGTACGAAGCCGGTCAGGATCGTGGTTCGCGATGCGGACACGAGACCCGACGGGGATAAGTACATCTTCGTTACGATGGACGCGCAGCCGCGCTCGTTATATGTGACCGAGACGCTTACGGCGACGATGCGGATCGGCATCCGGCGGGTGGTGATCAACGGCGTGGCGCTGCGGCTCAACCCGTTCCGGCAGGTGCTCGATCAACGCGCGAGCGCGTTCTCGATCTTTCCGGGCGACGGTGCGCACGAGGCCAGGACCAAGATGTGGCTCACGGATGCTGCGGGGCGTCGGCACGAGTACGACGTGCTCACGGTCACGCGGCGCATTCGGGCCGACGACGTCGGGCCGCTGGAGCTCGGTCCGGTGTCGGTTAAGGCGAACTACCCCACGGCGGTCGGGCGTGATTGGTTCGGTCAACAGGAGATCACGCGTACGCGGCGGGAAAGCGATGCGGCGCCTCGGCTCGTGGTTCAGGTGAAAGGTCCCCCGGAAGCGGGCCGACCGGCGGACTTCGCCGGCGCGATCGGGCAGTTTTCCATGGATGTGTCGGTGCGCCCTGACCGTGTGGAACAGGGGCAGCCGGTCACGCTTACCGTGGCGGTCCGCGGCACGCCGCTGGAAGGTGTGCCGGGGCCGAACCTGGCCGCACAGGCGGAGCTGGTAAGTCGATTCGACTTCGCCGCCGGCGACCTGGTCGGTGACATCGAGCATGGCGCGAAGGTCTTCCGGCGTGCGATTTTTCCGAAGCAGGCCGGGCGGCAGACGATCCCGCCGATTCACTGGTCCTATTTCAACCCCCGCGCCGAGCGGTATGTCACGGTCACGAGCGATCCGATTCCGATTACGGTGGATCCGGCGTCGGGCGATGGGTTCGGGATCGCGCTGGCCGGCAGCGAGCCCGGCGACGCGCACGAGACGACGCTGACGCGGGTGGTGGGCGGTCTGTTGCCGAACTATGCCGACGTGGACTTGTTGCTCGCGGATCAGGGCGCGATGCTCGGTACATCGTGGTGGTTGTGGCTGGTGGCGCCGCCCGTGGTGTGTGTTGTGGTTACGCTTACGGCCAAGCGGCGGGCGCGGCGACGGCTCGACGTGGATTTGGCGCGGCGTCAGGGTGCCCGGCGTCGGGCGCTCGCGCTGCTCCAGCTCGCTGGTCGGAGCGGGGGCGCTGCGCGGGGGCCTCATGTGTTGGGCGACGTGCTCACGACGTATCTTTCGGATCGGTTCTGCCGCAACGCCGGGACGGTGACACCGGCGGAGGCCGAGGGGTTGCTGACCCGTTCCGGCGCAAACGCTGCGCTCGCCTCCGACGTCGCACGGTTTCTCGAACGGTGCGACGCCGTCCGGTATGCATCCGGCCCGTCCGGCGCATGGGACGGGTACGATGCGGCGGCGGCGGCGGCCGACGTTAAGCGCTGGATCAGGGTTATCGAGCGGACGACGCGATGATGCGTGTGCCGCGGGCCGTCGAGGTGGTCGAGCGCGTGGTCGCGGTCGATGCCCGTCGGTGTGATCGTGTCAGCGTGTTGTGTATGTTTCCCATGACGGTGTTGACATGACGGGGGCACGGATGCAGCGATTCGCGGTGATCGGTCTTGGCCGGTTCGGGCAGCAACTCGCGCGGGCGCTCACGGCTGCGGAGGCGGAGGTTATTGCGATCGACCGTGACGCCAAGCTCGTCGAGGCGCTGCGTGACGAGGTCACGCTCGCCGTGCGCCTCGACAGCACGGACGCCGAGGCGCTTCGGGCACAGGGCGTGGATGAGGTCGATGTGGCGGTGGTCGGCATCGGGATGGATTTTGAATCCGCGGCGCTGACCGTCGCGACGCTCAAGCAGCTCGGTGTCGGCAGGATCATCGCCCGCGGCGAGCGTGACGTTCAGGCCCGGATCCTCACGAGCGTAGGCGCCGACGCGATCGCCGCGCCTGAACGGGAGTCGGCGCTACGGTGGGCGAACCGCCTGACACTTCCGAACCTCAAGCAATACCTCGAGCTCGGGCCCGGACATGCGATGGTGTATGCCACGGCGCCGGCCGCGTGGCATCACAAGACGCTCGCCGATCTGCAGCTTCGCAACGAGTACGGCGTGAACCTGGTCGCGGTTCAACGGCGCGTGACGGTGGCCAAGGGCACGGGCGGCACGGGTTCGCCCGCGCCGGTGATCGTCTTGCCGCTGGCGGAAACGACGATCATCCCCGGGGACGTGCTGATTCTCGTGGGGTCCGATGAGGCGTTGAGCCAGTTGCCGCTCGGGTGATGCGGTTATGACGCCTCGGGGATGTCTTGGAGCGCGGTGCGCGGCCGACATGCGCTTGGTGCGTCGGCAGCGCGCCGTGTTGACCTGATCGGGCTCGGACCGTAGTTTCGCCGGTGTTTCCGTGGCGCCGATGCGGCCCGTGGGTGATGATGCTTATGTCGCGACGCGTGCGGCGGAGCGGCGGTTCTCGCTCGGCGGCGCGCGGGGTGGGTTCGCGCACGAGGTGGCTTGGCGTCCCGGCCCGAGCTGCGTGCGCCGAGGGTCGCCGACCCGGCGCTGCGGTGGCTGATGCATTTATACGAGAACCACCGATCGGACCCGCCGTGGGGTGCGCTGGGATCCAACGCGCGGCCGGGCGAACCGGCAGTCAAGCCGGCGCGCGGCGTGTTGCGATTCCGCTTGGGGAGGCATGCGGTGAGCTCGGCCCCGACCAGTCAAGTGCTGATACCTGGTGGTCCATTCCGCCTGATGCTTCGGGTGCGGAACGCGATGTGCCGTTCGGACCCGCGCGTGGCCGACGCGCGACACCGGAAAACACGACTGGAACGGACCACGAGCGCTGAGCGGCCCATGTGTAGCCTCCGTTCGGGGGTCTTCGTTTGAGCTCTAGCCGAGGCGGTCACGCACTGAGATTGAGGCGGGCGGGTCATGTACGCTCTTTGGATATGCATCGCGACGGCCCGGTGGCCGTTCCGCGTGCGTCCGATCCCATGACGTGGTCGGCCGGCCGGGTTGTGGCGCCTATGGTTCTCGCGCTCGCCGGTATCGCTGCCCTGCCGGCGGCGGTGTCCGCCGGTTCGGGACCGGCTGCGGGCGTGGACCGCCCGGAGATACTCTCGGTCATCCCCGAGGACGCCGCCGCGGCGGTATGGATTCGAGACTTGGGTGCGCTGGACGGGAAGCTCGGGGGGCTGCTGGGCAAACTCGATCTCCCACCGGTAAGTCCGTTGCTCATGGCCAAGGGATGGCTCACGATGGTCGATGGTCTCGACGACGGCGGGTCCGCGGCTGTCGTCGTGTTGCCGGAGTCGGCCGGCGCAACCGGGACGGCGTCTCGTCGCAGCGTCGTGTTGTTGCTGCCGACGACGAACCGCACCGCGCTGCTTGCGTTGCTGGCGCCCGAGCCGGTGGAGCCTGGGTATACCAGGGTCACGCTGCGCGGGCGGCCCGCACTGGCGGCGAGCAAGGGGTCGTACACGGTGTTCGGCCCCGATATGGCCGCAGTGAAGCGTGTGGTCGCATCGCGACGGGGTGTCGGTGCGACGTTGTCCGCGCATCAGCGGCGACGGTTCAAGACCGATGACCTTGCCGTGTGGATCAACCCGCGGCGTGATGGGGCGGGGGGCCTGTTCGACTTCGTGGCCGCGATGGCCGGCCGCATCGGGATTGACCGGGAGGCGCTCGCGCGCCAGAAGAGCGTGCAACTCTCCCTGCGGCTGGACCCCGCGGGGGTTGCGATGCACCTGTATCGCGAACGTCCCGCGGGCGCCGCGGAGAGGATGGAAAGCTCGGCGCCGGGGTCGCTGTTGCTTGGCTTGCCGCGGGGGCGTTTCGCGCTGGCGATGGGGGTTGCGCTGACGGACGGCGCCGGACCCGAACGCGCGGCGCGGAGGCTCGTGGCGGGGGCGTTGCCGGTCGCCGTCGCGATCAAACCGGGGCGCATCGATCAGGTCGCGGACGTGGTGGGGCAGCTTGTCGCGAAGGTCGGCGGTGTGGCGGTGGTTGTCGCGCCGCTGCCCGAGGATGACGGCGGACTGCTGGCCATCACTGTGATCGTCACGCTCCGCGACGGCGCGACGGCGGTATCAGACGACATCGACGCGGTCGTGCAACTGCTCCGCTCGGCGCCGTTCGTCGATTCGACCTTGAACGCCGCCTTCTCGCGGCTGATGCATCGCCGCGGCGCCGAGACGACCGGTGGGGTCTCGATCGACCAGATCGCGCTGGACGCGTCGGGGCTTGAGGCGACCGATGCCGCGATCTTGAAGCGGGTCGCGGGGTCGGAAGGGTTGTCGGTGCGCGTCGGCGTGGTGAAGGCGCGGTATCTCGTGGCGACACTCGGCGGCGGCGTGGCGCGGTTCGACGAGGCGGTCACGGTGGTCCGATCGGGGGCTGCGCCGCTCGCGTCGGACGCCGGTATCCTGCGCGTGGCGGAACGGCTGCCGGCGCAGCGATGGGTCGAGGCGTATGCGCACGTGGATGTGCTCGCGCGGTTGGGCGCAGACGTCGCGCGTGTTGTGGCGGGCGCCACAGTCGGGCCGTGGGACCTGCCGGCGCTCGAGGCGCCGGTTGCGCTGGGCGTACACCGCGTGTTGCCGGCCGGCGACGAGCTGAGCGTGTTCGTACCGGTCGAGGTGATCGAGGCGGTTGTATCGGCGGGTATGGCGGCCGTGTCGCCGTGATCGTTGTCGTGCTGTCGCGGTCGGGCCCGCGCGGGGTCGGCGTGGTGCGGGCGGATGGTGTGTCCCGCGCCGGATGTGACCGGTGGGCGGTGTTGTTCCGTTCGTGCCGGGATCGGCCGGCCGATCGCGGATGGTGCCGGGTTGGTTGGAGTTTCGTTGATGGGCGTTGAGCTGAGTGACCACGAGCTCCGCGTGTTCGGTGTCTTGATCGAGAAGTCGTTGACACAGCCGGACAGCTACCCGCTGACGATGAACGCGATCCGGCTCGGGGCGAGCCAGAAGCAAAACCGCAACCCGGTCGCTGAGTACACCGAGGCGGACGTGTCCCGCGCGGTCTACGCCCTGCAACAGAAGGACCTCGTGGAGCAGGCGCCTCCTGTCCCGGGGGCACGGGCGAACCGCTTTGCGCACCGGGCGAACGAGGTGCTCCATTGGGACCGGCGGGAACAGGCGATCATGGCCGAGCTCATGCTTCGCGGGCGGCAGACAGCCGGCGAGCTCCGTTCGCGGGCGTCGCGGATGACGCCGTTACGGGATTCCGAGAGCGTCGCGGCGGTGCTCGAGGACATGAAGCGCGGAGACCCGCCGGTGGTGGAGGAGTTGGCGCGCGAAC